>NZ_JBIUSS010000004.1:203957-224034 GCF_044741445.1 Kitasatospora sp. NPDC088160
CGTCACGCCCCCTGAGCCGCCACGACTCCTGAGCCGCCATCACCACGCCCGAGGGGACCACCACCGTGAACCACACCGCCCACGCCGTCCGCCGCCTGGCCGTCGCCGAGGCCCGCCTGTTCCTCCGCGACCCGCTGACCGCCTTGTTCAGCCTCGCCTTCCCCGTCGTGCTGTTCCTCGTCCTCGGCTCCGTCCCGGCCCTGCGCAAGACCTCGCCCGACATGCACGGCATGAGCACCATCCAGCTGTACGCGCCGATCCTGGCCGTCTTCACCCTGCTGCTGCTCGGCCTCAACGGCCTGCCCTCGCTGCTCGCCACCTACCGCGAACGCGGCGTGCTGCGCCGGATGTCCGCCAGCCCCGTCCGCCCGTCGCTGCTGTTCGGCGCGCTGCTGCCGCTGTACCTGGGCGTCGCCGTCGTCTCGGTGCTGCTGGTGGTGGCGGCCGGACCGCTGCTCGGGGTGTCGCTGCCGCGCCGGCCGCTGGGGTTCCTGCTGGCCTTCCTGCTGGCCGCCGCCGCGCTGCTGTCGGTCGGCCTGCTGCTCGCCGCGGTCGTCCCGTCCGCCAAGGCCGGCAACGCGGTCGGCGCGCTGGCCTTCTTCCCGATGATGTTCTTCTCCGGGATCTGGCTGCCGCGCGAGTTCTCGCCGGCCCTGCTCAACCGGATCGGCGACTTCACCCCCAGCGGCGCCGCCGTCCAGACCCTGCAGGACGCCTGGTCCGGGCGCTTCCCGCACGCCGTGGGCCTGCTCACACTCGCGGCGTACGCGGTGCTCGCGGGGGCCGCGGCTGCCAGGCTGTTCCGGTGGGAATGATCATGCGGCCACCGGCCGACGAGAGCGCGCTCGGCGACTGGTTGGACCGGTTGGACCGGCTGATCGGCCCGTTCTGCTTCGTCGCCCTGCTGCTCGCCACCGCGCTGGCCCTGCTGGTCCCCGTTCCGACCGCGCGCTCCGCGGCCGCCACCCTCCCGGTGGCGGCCGCCGCGTTCCTGTGGCTGGTCCTGCGCTCGGTGCTCGACCGCACGCCGGGGCCGGACGGCCGCGCCCGGTACGCCGGCGCCCACTTCGTCGTCCTGCTGGCGCTGACCACCGTGCTGGTGCTGGACAACCCGATCTTCGGCTTCTTCGCCTTCACCGGCTACCTGCACGCCGCCCAGTACCTGTGGGGCCGGGTCCGGATGGCGGGCGCGGCCGCGGCCACCGTCCCCACCTCGCTCTCCCAGGTCGGCGGGGCCCTGCCCGACAGCCCGGCGGAGTTCGGCGGACTGCTGACCGTCGTCGCCTTCAACCTGATGGTGGTCGGGTTGCTGTTCGCGCTCCGCGAGGTCGCCGACCGGCTGAGCGCCCGCCGCAAGGCCGCCAACGCCGAACTCGCCGAGGCCAACCGGCTGCTCACCGAGACCCTCGCCGAGAACGCCGGACTGCACGCCCAACTCCTCGTCCAGGCCCGGGAGGCCGGGGCTGCGGACGAGCGCCGCCGGCTCGCCCGGGAGATCCACGACACCGTCGCCCAGGGCCTGGCCGGGATCGTCACCCAGCTCCAGGCCGCCGACCAGACCCGTGCCCAGGACGCCGCGGCCGCCGAGCGGCACCAGGTGAACGCGGCGGCCCTCGCCCGGGAGAGCCTGACCCAGGCCCGCCGGGCCGTCCACGCGCTGCGCCCGATCGAGCTGGAGCGGGCCGCGCTGCCGGAGGCGCTGGCGGAGCTGGTCGAGCAGTGGCGGGAGCGCAACGGCGCTGCCGCCGGGCTGACCGTCACCGGCGAGGCCCGCCCGCTGCACCCCGAGGTCGAGGTGACCCTGCTGCGGATCGCCCAGGAGTCGCTGGCCAACGCCGCCAAGTACGCGCGGGCCTCCCGGGTCGGCGTCACCCTCTCGTACATGCCCGACCTGGTCACCCTGGACGTCCGGGACGACGGCGTCGGCTTCGACCCGGCCGCCGAGCCCGCCTCCCGGGCCACCGGCGGCGGCTACGGCCTGGACGTGATGCGCCGCCGCGTGCAGCGCCTGGCCGGGCGGCTCGACCTGGAGACCGAACCGGGCGCCCGCACGACCGTGTCCGCGACCCTGCCGGCGATCAGCATGGAGGAGTAGAACCGTGAGCGACGCGACGACGATCAGACTGCTGTTGGTGGACGACCACCCGGTGGTCCGGGACGGGCTGCGCGGGATGTTCACCGCCGCCCCCGGCTTCGAGGTGGTCGGCGAGGCCGGGGACGGCGCCGAGGCACTGGTCCTGGTCGCCGCGCTGCGCCCGGACGTGGTGCTGATGGACCTGCGGATGCCGCGGATGGACGGCGTCACCGCGATCCGCGAGATGGCCGAACGCGGCCTGCCCGGGCGGGTCCTGGTGCTCACCACCTACGACACCGACGCCGACGTGCTGCCCGCCGTCCGGGCCGGCGCCACCGGCTACCTGCTCAAGGACGCGGCCCGGGAGGAACTGTTCCACGCCGTCCGGGAGGCCGCCCGCGGCGCCTCGGTGATCGCGCCGACCGTCGCCGCCAAGCTGCTCGGCCAGGTCCGCGCGCCCGTGCGGGAGCCGCTCAGCCCGCGCGAGCTGGAGGTGCTGGAACTGGTCGCCTCCGGGGCCACCAACCGGGAGGCCGCGGCCCGGCTGTTCATCAGCGAGGCCACCGTGAAGACCCACCTGATCCACGTCTACGCCAAGCTCGACGTCAAGGACCGCGCCTCCGCCGTCGCCGCCGCCTACAACCTGGGGCTGCTCACCCCGACCGGCCGGTCGTAAGCTGGCCGGATGCTCGAACCCGCCCTGTTGCCGACCCCGCTGGTGGACTGCACCGACGAGGTGTTCGCGCGGGCCGGGGTTGAGCTGAGGCTCAAACGGGACGACCTGCTGCACCCGAGCGTCCCGGGCAACAAGTGGCGCAAGCTCGCGCCCAACCTGGCGGCCGCCGTCGCCCAGGGCCACACCCGGCTGCTGACCTTCGGCGGGGCGTACTCCACCCACCTGCGGGCGGTCGCGGCCGCCGCCGGGGCGCTCGGCCTGGAGAGCGTCGGGCTGGTCCGCGGCGAGGAACTGGCCGACCGGCCGCGCAACTGGTCGCTGCGGGCGGCCGAACGGGCCGGGATGCGGCTGGAGTTCCTGACCCGCGCCGAGTACCGGGAGGCCACCGGCCGCGCCGACGGCGGCCCCACGGCCGGTCCGCAGGGGCGCTGGGGCCCCTGCCTGGTGCTCCCGGAGGGCGGTTCCAACGCGCTGGCGGTGACCGGCGCGGCGGCGATCCCGGCCGAACTGCCCGACCTGGGCGGGCACGACGTGGTCTGCTGCCCGGTCGGCACCGGCGGCACCCTGGCGGGCATCGCGGCCGGCCTGCCGCCGGGCGCGCGGGCGCTCGGCGTGGCCGTGCTGCGCGGCGGCGAGGGCTACCTGGAGGGCGAGGTCACCCGGCTCCACCGGGCCGCCCTCGGCCGGGAGTTCGACAACTGGCGGATCGACCACGCGCACCACGGCGGCGGCTACGGCAAGGTCCCGGCCGAACTGGCCGCCTTCGCCGAGCGGTTCGAAGCCCGCCACGGCATCCCGCTGGAACGCCGCTACGTGGCCAAACTGCTGGCCGCGCTGACCGGCCTGGCCGCCGCCGGAGCCTTCCCCCGCGGCACCCGGCTCACCGCCGTCGTCACCGGCCTGCCCGACCCGGAGTAGACTCGGCGCCCGAGTGGGCCCGGAGCCGGAGCGGGCAGGCCCCGGACGGGCTCATCCGAAGGTCAGGTCGGCGCACGGGTCGGTGTCGGCGCCGCGGGTGTTCTCCGCTATGCCGGTGGGCACCCCGCTGGGCACGCCGCTCGGGTCGGCGGTGGCGGGGGTGGAGGGCTTCGCGCCGGGGCCGCTGCCGACCGCGTCCAGCTTGGTGGCGGGGCTTGGGCGGTAGTCGCGGCCCAGGGTGACGGTGATGCCCTCGGAGCCCGGCTCCTCGACCGCGCGCGACCCCGGGAAGAGCGCGGACACCTGGTCGGCGGCGGCCTTCAGGGCCGGGTCGTAGCTGATCTCGGTCTGCAGCCGTCCGCCGGCGGGCTTGCCGAGCGTGACGTTCTGGAAGCCCCGGGCCCGCAGCGCCTCCCCGCCGGAGGTGGACAGGCCGGGGGTGCCGACGCCGTTGACCACCAGCACGGGAGCCGCGGCCTGCTCGGGCGTGAGCGGCGCGGACGGGCCGGCGGCGGCTCCCGGGGTCGCGCCGTCGGGGCCGGGGGCGGTGGGGGAGGGCGCCGGGGTGTCGGTGCCGGAGGTGCTCTGGCCGTCCAGGGTGCGGTCCTCGCGCAGCAGCCGCCACAGCGTGTTGGCGTCCGGCTGGACGAGCTGGACGCGCTCGCCGGCGAAGCGCCAGGGCGCGGTCACGAAGGTGATGTCGGACAGCTTGATGTCCTGGAGCGAGCGGGCGAAGTCCACCAGCTTCATCGCGGTGCCCAGCCCCTCGTCCACGGTGAGCGAGCGGGTGGCCGCGTCGGCGAGCGGGAGCAGCGTGGGCAGGGAGAAGCCCTGGCCCTGCACCTTCTTGATCATCGAGGAGACGAAGGCCTGCTGGCGCTTCATCCGCCCGATGTCGGAGTTGTCGCCGAAGCCGTAGCGGGCCCGCAGGTAGTCCACGGCGGGCTGGCCGGAGAGCTTCTGCATGCCCTTCCGGAGGTGTATGCCGTGCGAGTCGACGTTGTTGGGGACGCAGACGTCCACGCCGTTGATGGCGTCGGCCATCGCGGCGGCGCCCTTGAAGTCGACCACGATGGTGTGGTCGATCCGCAGCCCGGTGAGCGTCTCGACGGTGTTCTGCGTGCAGGCGGGGTTGCCCTTGGGGAACTCGCCTATGGTGAAGGCCGAGTTGAACATCTGGTTGTTCCGGGGCGTGGTCCAGGTGCCGCTCGGCAGCTTGCAGGACGGGATGGTGACCAGGGTGTCCCGGGGTATGGAGACGCCGACGGCGTGCTTGTGGTCGGCGTAGACGTGCACCAGCATCGCGGTGTCGGAGTGGCCGACGCCCTCGTCGCCGCCGCCGATCGCGCTGTTGCCGTCGTCGCGGGTGTCCGAGCCGAGCACCAGGATGTTCACCGGCAGTTGGGCGCCGGGGGTGACCGGGGCGGGCGCGGGCGGGCGCTCGGTGGCGATGCCGCCCGGGTCGAAGGTGGTGATGTTGTTGTCCAGCCGGTGGTAGAACCAGGCCCCGGCGCCCACGACGGACAGCACCAGCACGGCGGCCAGGCCGATGGCTGTCCGCAGGTAGCGGCGCCTGCGCGTGCTGCTGCCCATCCTCCGTGTCCCCCCGTCTTTCCGTCTCTCGTGTTCGATGTTCGAACATTAGACGTTTCGACGGGCGGTTCGGTTACCTCCGGCGGTGGCCCGGATTTGGCTCCGGGGCTGTGATGCTGATCACGCCCCGGGGCCGGCGGCGCCGGTGACCATCCGGCGGAGCAGGTCGCGCAGGACGGCCCGCTCGTCCTGGCCGAGGGCGGCCAGCGGCTCGCGGGCGAAGTTCAGCGATTCGCGCAGTTCCTCGGAGGCGGTGGCGCCGGTGCCGGTGGCGGCGACCAGCTTGACCCGGCGGTCCTGCCGGTCGGCCTCCCGGGTGACGAAGCCGCGGGCTTCGAGCCGGTCGACGATGCCGGTGATGTTGGACGGCTCGCAGCTGAGCGTCTGGGCGATCTGGCGCATCGGCATGGGGCCGCGGCGCAGCAGGGCGAGCACCTTGGCCTGGGCGCCGGTGAGCGAGCGGGCGGCGGCCGCCTCCTCGTACTCGCGATGGAACAGCGCGACCAGGTTGGCCATCAGGTCGACGACCTCGCGGGTGATCTCGTCGGACTGCGGCGTGGCGGCCTGGGTCGACTGGGTGTCCATGTCCGAGAGTCTACCTGAAAAGTTGACAACATGAACCTTTCATGCCCATCGTTACTTCAGTAGCTCAACCTTTCATGCATCGGAACCACCTAAGGAGCTCCTCCCATGGCAGAGCAGGCCGCACCCGCGACCGCCCGTGAATGGCACCTCGCCGCCCGCCCCCAGGGCTGGCCGGTGCCGACCGACTTCGCCCTGGTCGAGGCCCCGGTCCGGACCCCGGGCCCGGGCGAGATCCTGGTCCGCAACGCCTTCCTCTCGGTGGACCCGTACATGCGGGGCCGGATGAACGACGTGAAGTCCTACGCCCCGCCGTTCCGGCTCGGCGAGGCCATGGAGGGCGGCGCGGTCGGCCACGTGGTCGCCTCCGGGTCCGAGGGCTTCGCCCCGGGCGACGCCGTCCTGCACGGCCTCGGCTGGCGCGAGTACGCCACCCTGGACGCTCGCCACGCGGTCAAGGTCGACCCGGCCGCCGCCCCGCTCTCCGCCTACCTCGGCGTGCTCGGCATGCCCGGCCTGACCGCCTACGCCGGGCTGCTCGCCGTCGGCGGCCTCAAGAAGGGCGACAAGGTCTTCGTCTCCGGCGCGGCCGGCGCGGTCGGCAGCATGGTCGGCCAGATCGCCAAGCTTAAGGGCGCCTCGCTGGTGGTCGGTTCGGCCGGCTCGGCGGAGAAGGTCGCCAAGCTGGTGGACGTCTACGGCTACGACGCCGCCTTCAACTACAAGGACGCCCCGGTCCACGAGCAGCTGGCGCAGGCTGCCCCCGACGGCATCGACCTCTACTTCGACAACGTCGGCGGGGACCACCTGGAGGCCGCGATCGGCGCGCTCACCGTGCACGGCCGCGCCGTGCTCTGTGGCGCGATCGCCCAGTACAACGACACCACCGCCCCCGCCGCCCCGCGCAACCTGGCGCTCGCGATCGGCAAGCGGCTGCGCCTGGAGGGCATGCTGGTCAGCGACCACGCGGCGCTGCAGTCGCAGTTCGTCGCCGACGTGGCCGGCTGGCTGACGTCCGGCGAACTGCGCCACGAGGAGACCGTGGTGGACGGTTTCGAGCGCACCGCGGACGCCTTCCTCGACCTGCTGCGCGGCGTCAACACCGGCAAGATGGTGGTCCGCCTGGACGGCTGACCCGTCGTCAGCTCGCCGACCGCCCCGTCGCCCCCCATCGGGCGTGCGGGGCGGTTTGCGTACGGGCGCGGGGGAATCGGCCGCACTACCGCATTCCGGCCGGATCCGAAAGTGCGTCATCCACGGTGCGGGGCGGCGCGGTACGGTGGGTCCCGCCTGGCGATGGGGCCGTTCGGGGGAGAGATCCGGCCGAGGGGTAGACCTCGTTGAGGATTCGACTAGCATTGAGCGAAAGCCTGTCCGTTTTGCTCAATTTAGTAGCTTAATGTCGGCTAACGTGGGTAACTGTGGATCAACTGCAGGCACGAGGCAGCTGGGGAAGGCGACCCTCGTCCACAGCCTGGAGGTCCCGGTGACGACACGTGGAGTTCTCTACATCCACTCCGCGCCCCGCGCGCTGTGCCCGCACGTCGAGTGGGCCGTCGCGGGGGTGCTGGGTGTGCGGGTGAGCCTGGACTGGATCCGCCAGCCGGCCTCGCCCGGACACTGGCGTGCCGAGCTTTCCTGGCAAGGGGAGCCCGGTACGGCCTCGAAGGTCGCCTCCGCGCTGCGCGGCTGGCAGCTGATGCGGTACGAGGTCACCAGTGAGCCCTGCGCCACGGCGGAGGGGGAGCGGTACAGCAGCACGCCCTCGCTCGGCATCTTCCACGCCGTCACGGGCATCCACGGCGACATCCTGATCCCCGAGGACCGGCTGCGCGCCGTCCTGCTGCGGGCCCGCAGCGAGGGGGCCGACCTGGAGGCCGAGATCTCCCGGCTGCTGGGCAAGCCCTGGGACGACGAGTTGGAGCCGTTCCGCTACGCGGGCGAGGGCGCACCGGTGCGCTGGCTGCACCAGGTGGTCTGAGCCGGCGGGCCCACGACGCGGCGCATGAAGAGGGGCCGGCGAGCGCCGGCCCCTCTCGGTGCGTTCGGACCCGGTGCGTACCGGGTGGGAGTGCGGACTACCGGGAGCGGAAGGCCAGCACCACGTTGTGGCCGCCGAAGCCGAACGAGTTGTTCAGCGCCGCGATCCGGCCCTCGGGCAGCGGGCGGGCCTCGCCGCGCACGATGTCCGCGTCCACGTCGTCGTCCAGCTCGTCGACGTTGATGGTCGGCGGGGCGATCCGGTGGTACAGGGCCAGCACGGTGGCGACGGTCTCGATGCCGCCGGCGCCGCCCAGCAGGTGGCCGGTCATCGACTTGGTGGCCGAGATGGCGATGTGGTCGAGGTCGTCGCCGAGCTCCTTGCGCAGCGCCTTCAGCTCGGCGGTGTCACCCTGCGGGGTCGAGGTGGCGTGCGCGTTGACGTGCACGATCTCGGCCTTGTCCAGGGTGTTGCGCTCGAACAGGTCGGCCAGTGCGCGGGCCACGCCGGCGCCGGTCGGCTCGGGCTGGGCGATGTGGTGGGCGTCCGAGGACAGGCCCTGGCCCACGGCCTCGCAGTAGATCCGGGCGCCGCGCGCCTCGGCGTGCTCGACCGACTCCAGCACGACCACGCCGGCGCCCTCGCCCAGCACGAAGCCGTCCCGGCCCTTGTCGTACGGGCGGGAGGCGCGCTCGGGGTCGTCGTTGTTCTTGGACATCGCCATCATGTTGGCGAACGCGGCGATCGGCAGCGGGTGGATCGCCGCCTCGGTGCCGCCGGCCACCACGACGTCGGCGCGGCCGGTGCGGATCATCTCGATCGCGTAGCCGATCGCCTCGGCGCCGGAGGCGCAGGCGGAGACGGGGGTGTGCACACCCGCGCGGGCGCCGACCTCCAGACCGACGTTGGCCGCCGGGGAGTTGGGCATCAGCATCGGGACGGTGTGCGGGGAGACCTTGCGGGCGCCCTTCTCCTTCAGCACGTCGTACTGGTCGAGCAGGGTGGTCACGCCGCCGATGCCGGAGGCGATGACGGTGCCGAGGCGCTCGGGGGCGAGCTTGGAGGAGTCGTCGGTGGCCGGCGTCTCGTAGCCGGCGTCGGCCCAGGCCTCACGGGCGGCGATCAGCGCGAACTGCGCCGAGCGGTCCAGCTTGCGGGCCAGCGGCCGGGGGAGGATCTCGCCCGGCTCGACGGCCGTGCGGGCGGCGATCTTGACGGGCAGCTCGGCGGCCCACTCCTCGGTCAGGGCCGCCACTCCGGAGCGCCCTGCGACCAGGTTCTCCCAGGTGGTGGCGGCGTCGCCGCCCAGCGGCGTGAAGGCGCCGATACCCGTGACGACCACGGTACGGTTTTCAGCGGTCACTGGTTCTTCTTCTCTCACGATCGTGGGGTCGGCGGCGAGCCGAGGAAGGGCCCGGCCGGGCGCCCGGTGGGGCGTCCCGGCCGGCGGGTCGGCCGGGCTCGGGGGAGCCGGGCCGACGAGTCAGCCGTCCGAGGCGTCGAGAACGCCGGACGTGCTGGACGGATCGAACGGGTCGATCGGTCAGGCGGCGGCGTTGGTGAGGATGTAGTTCACCGCGTCGCCGACGGTCTTCAGGTTCTTGACCTCGTCGTCCGGGATCTTGACGTCGAAGCGCTCCTCGGCGGCCACGACGACCTCGACCATGGACAGCGAGTCGACGTCCAGGTCGTCCGTGAAGGACTTGTCCTCCTGGACGTCCTCGGTCGGGATACCGGCGATCTCGTTGACGATCTCGGCGAGACCTTCCAGGACCTCGGCCTTGTCCTTAGCCATACTGGCTGCTCCTCTTCGGTGTTGAACGCGTCCGACCGGCGGCCGGACGCAGGCTTTGCGGAATGAGTGGGGCGAAACGCGCCTAGGGGAGCGTAACGACTGCCGCGGCGTACACGAGACCCGCCCCGAAGCCGATGATCAGCGCGAGGTCGCCGCTGCGGGCCTCGCCGCTCTCCAGCATGCGCTCCATCGCCAGCGGGATGGAGGCCGCGGAGGTGTTGCCGGTCTCGGCGATGTCGCGGGCGACCGGCACCGAGTCGGGCAGCTTGAGCGCCTTGATCATGGCGTCGGTGATGCGCATGTTGGCCTGGTGCGGGATGAACGCGCCGAGCTGGTCGGCGGTGACCCCGGCGGCGTCCAGCGCCTGCTGGGCCACCTTGGCCATCTCCCACACCGCCCAGCGGAAGACCGGCTGGCCGTCCATCCGCAGGGCCGGCCACTTGGCCTCCTCGCCCACGCCGTTGACGGCGTCGGGCTTGGCGAAGGCGGTGTCCCAGGCCTGGGTCTGCGAGATGACGTCGGACTGCGAGCCGTCCGAGCCCCAGATCAGCTTGCCGATACCGGGCGTGTCGGACGGGCCGACGACCGCGGCGCCGGCGCCGTCGCCGAAGATGAACGCGGTCGAGCGGTCCGACTGGTCGGTCAGGTCGCTCAGCCGCTCGACGCCGATCACCAGCACGTACTCGGCGTTGCCGCCGCGGATCATGCCGTCGGCCAGGCCCAGGCCGTAGCCGAAGCCCGCGCAGGCGGCCGAGATGTCGAAGGCCGGGGCGGTGCCGCAGCCGAGCCGCTCGGCGATCTCGGTGGCGATCGCCGGGGTCTGCTTGAGGTGCGAGACGGTCGCGACGATCACGCCGCCGATCTGGTCCGGGGTGATCCCGGCCTGGGCGATGGCCTTGCCGGAGGCCTGCACCGACATCTCGGCGACGCTCTCCTCCGGGCCGGCCCAGCGGCGCTCGGCGATCCCGCTGCGGGTGCGGATCCACTCGTCCGAGGAGTCGATCCACTCCAGCACCTCGGCGTTGGGGATCACCCGGACCGGGCGGTAGCCGCCCACGCCGAGGATGCGCGCGTACTGCGCGCCCTCGGACGGGCGGATCTGCGGCTTCGTCATGCCTGGGTCTCCTGATCCTGACCGCCGTGCTCCGCGACGAGCGCGCGGGCCTTGTCCAGGTCGGCGGGGGTCTTGAGGGCAAGCGTCGCCACACCCTTGAGGTTGCGCTTGACCAGTCCGGTGAGGGTGCCCGCGGGGGACAGCTCGATGACGGCGGTCGCGCCCAGCTGCCCGAGGGTCTCCATGCAGAGGTCCCAGCGGACCGGGTTGGAGACCTGCGACACCAGGCGGGTGAGCACCTCGGCGCCGGAGGCCACGACCTCGCCGTCCTTGTTGGAGACGTAGCGGACCTGCGGGTCGGCCACGGTCAGCGTCGGGGCCAGCGCGGCCAGCCGCTCGACACCCGGGGCCATGTGCTCGGTGTGGAAGGCGCCGGCCACCTTCAGGGCGACCAGCTTGGCACCGGCCGGCGGGTCCGCCTTCAGCGTCTCCAGCTGGGCCAGCGTGCCGGCGGCGACGATCTGGCCGCCGCCGTTGTTGTTGGCCGCGGTCAGGCCGTGCTCGGCCAGCTTCGCCGCGACGACCTCCGGGTCGCCGCCGAGCACGGCGATCATGCCGGTCTCGGTGACGGCGGCGGCCGCGGCCATCGCCCGGCCGCGCTCGCGGACGAAGGTCAGCGCGTCGTGCGCGCTCAGCACTCCGGCGCCGGCGGCGGCGGTGATCTCGCCGACGCTGTGGCCGGCCACGGCGCCGACCAGCTTGCGGGCGACGTCCTCGTCCGGGAACAGCTCACGGGCGGTCATCAGACCGGCCGCGACCAGCAGCGGCTGGGCGACGGCGGTGTCCTTGATCTCCTCTGCGGAGGCCTCGGTCCCGGCGTGCACCAGGTCGAGCCCGGCGACCTCCGACCAGCCGCGGAGGCGGTCGGCGACACCGTCCAGCTCCAGCCAGGGGCTGAGGAAACCGGGGGACTGGGCACCCTGTCCAGGGGCGACGATTACGAGCACGGTTCAACCCTCTCTCGCCAGGCGCCCAGGGGCGGGTAGGCGACGGTAACGAAGAAAACCATCCGGGATTGTAAGGTCCCTACAGGCGGTTCAGCTCGGCTCCCCGGCCGCGGTGAGTCGGCCGAGGGCGAGTGCGATCCGCAGCGTGAACGCCGAACGCACGTCGGACGGGGCGTACCCCGTGACGTCGGTCACACGTCGTAGCCGGTAGCGCACCGTGTTGGGGTGGACGAAGAGCATCCGGGCGGCGCCCTCCAGCGAGGAGGCCTGCTCCAGGTAGACGCTCAGCGTCTCCAGCAGCGCCGAGCCGGCTTCGTCCAGCGGTGTGTAGATCTCCTCCACCAGCTGGCGGCGGGCGGCCTGGTCGCCGGCCAGCGCGCGCTCGGGCAGCAGGTCGTCGGCCAGCACCGGGCGGGGCGCGTCCGGCCAGGCGGCGCAGGCACGCAGGCCGGCCGCGGCGGCGTGCGCCGAGCGGGTCGCCGAGAGCAGGTCCGGCACGGTCGGGCCGACCACCACCGGGCCCGGCGCGAACTGGCCGATCAGCGCCCGGGCCGCGTGCACCGGCTCCTTGTCGCCGCCGACCACGACCACCAGGCGCTTGCCCAGCACCCCGGTCAGCACGTGCAGCTTGGCGTACCGGGCGGCCCGGCGGATCGCCTCGACCACCAGCTCGCTGTCGCCGTCCGGCGCGCTGCCCATCACCACCCGGACCTGGCTGGGCTGGCCCCAGCCGAGCGCCGCGGCCCGCGACAGCACGCCCTCGTCCGCGTCGCCGGACAGCAGCGAGTTGACCACCAGCGCCTCCAGCCGGGCGTCCCAGGCGCCGCGCGCCTCGGCCGCCTGGGCGTACACCTGGGCCGTCGCGAAGGCGATCTCCCGGGCGTAGACCAGCACCGACTCGCGCATGTCCGCCTCGTCGCCGGGGGCGGCCACCTCCTCGATGGCCTCCTCCATCACCTCGATCGTGGTGCGGATCAGCTCGACGGTCTGGCGCAGGGTGATCGCCCTGGTCAGCTCGCGCGGGGCGGTGCCGAAGACGTCCGTGGAGATCGCCTGGGCGGCGTCCGGGTGGCGGTACCACTCGGTGAAGGCGGCGATGCCGGCCTGGGCGACCAGGCCGATCCAGGAGCGGTGCTCCGGCGGCATCCGCCGGTACCAGCCGAGCTGGTCGTCCATCCGGGAGATCGCGGCGGTGGCCAGCTTGCCCGAGGACTTCTCCAGCCGCTTGAGCGTCGCGGCCCGGCGCTCGGCCCGCTCGGCGGCGATTCTGCGCTCCTGCGCGGTGAGGCGGGGCGCCGCCCGGCCGGGGCGGTCGCGGCCGGCCCTGGGGGCCGGGCTCTTCCCGGTCGGCTCGGCCGTGGGACTGGGTTCGCTCTTGGAGTTCGCGGAAGCGGCTGGCACAAGGACAAGACTGCCTCACGTGAGTGACTGCTCGTGCACACCCCCCGGTGCAGCGGCACGGTGGTGCCGGTCACACCCACTACCGTGGGGCCCGTGACAGACGACGCCGCCCGCCCCCGCGCCGACCTGCGCCGCACCGCCGAGCGCTACCTCTCCACCCCGGCCGAGGGCGTCGAGACCCGACACGCGTTCTCCTTCTCCGGCCACTACGACCCGAAGAACACGCACTTCGGCGCGCTGCTCGCGTGCAACGAGGAACTCCTCGCCCCCGGCGCCGGGTACGAGGAGCACAAGCACCGGGACACCGAGATCGTCACCTGGGTGCTGGAGGGCGCGCTGGCGCACCGGGACTCCCGGGGGCACGGCGGGGTGGTCCGCCCGGGGATGGTCCAGCACCTCGGCGCGGGCTCCGGCGTCACCCACACCGAGCGCAACGTCGGCGGGGCCGCCGGCCCGGTCCGCTTCGTCCAGATGTGGCTCCAGCCGGACGTGTTCGACGCGCCCCCGGCGTACGGGCTGCGCAAGGTGGAACCGGTCGACGGCGGGTTGACGCTGCTCGCCTCCGGGCTGGAGCGCGACGCCGGGACGGACGCCCTGCGGCTGCGCCGCGGCGACGCCGCGCTCTGGCTGGCGACGGCGGGGCCGTGGCAGCCGCTGCCCGCACTGCCCGAGGCCGCCTGGCGGTACGCGCACCTGACCGCCGGCTCGCTGGGCTACCGGACGATCCCGGGGCCCAAGGGCGGCGGCCGCTCGATGGCCCCGGGCGACAGCGTGCGGATCACCGGCGACGCCTTCGCCGACCCGACGGCCGGCGAGACCGGCGCCGAACTCCTGCTCTGGGAGATGCACTCGCCGGTCTCGTACGGCTAGGGGCTGTCCTTTCAGCCTTCGAGTCGTTCAGCTGTTCAGTTCGGCCAGGACCGCGTCCGAGCAGGCCGGCCAGGCCTCGGCGGCCCACGGGCCGAAGTCCCGGTCGGTGAGCGCGACGCAGGCCACGCCGGCCTCCGGGTCGACCCACAGGAAGGTGCCGGACTGGCCGAAGTGGCCGAAGGTGGCGGGCGAGTTGGCGGTGCCCGTCCAGTGCGGGGCCTTGCCGTCGCGGATCTCGAAGCCGAGACCCCAGTCGTTCGGCCGGCGGTGGCCGTAGCCGGGCAGCACGCCGCTGGTGCCGGGGAAGGCGACCTCGCGGGTGGCCTGCCGGACGGTGGACGGGTCCAGCAGCTTCGGGGACTGGAGCTCGGCGGCGAACCGGACCAGGTCCGCGACGGTGGACAGGCCGCCGGCGCCGGCCGGGGACCTGTGCGCGGTGTTCAGCAGGGTGTCGTGCATGCCCAGCGGCTCGAACACCGCCTCGGCGGCGTACCGGGAGAACTCGATCCCGGCGGCGTCGGACAGCGCCCGCGCCAGCGCGTCGAAGCCCGCGTTGGAGTACAGCCGGCGGTTGCCGGGCTCGGCGAACACCCGGTCCTCGTCGAAGCCCAGGCCGGAGGTGTGCGCGAGCAGGTGGCGTACGGTCGAGCCGGCCGGCCCGGCCGGGTCGTCCAGCTCGAAGACGCCCTCCTCGACCGCGACCAGCACCGCGTACGAGGTGAGCAGCTTGGTCACCGACGCCAGCGGGAACAGGTGCTGCTGCGGCCCGTACGTGCCCAGCACCGCGCCGTCCGCCCCCCGGACCACCGCCGCCGCGGCATGGGGCACCGGCCAGTTCTCGATCATCCGCAAGCTCTCCATGCGCCCGACTCTAACGAAGGCCCGAAAACGGGTGGCGGGAGCACCCGGGTGCGAGGCTTGCTTGGAGTGCACTCCAACTCGATAGCGTCGTCGTCACCGCTCACCACAGGGGGTAACCGCTCATGGCCACGCTCGCACCCGTCCAGCTCGACCTGCGGACCTGCGCCGACGTGTACCAGCGCCCGGTCGGCGATCCGGACCGGACCCCGCGGCACACCATCAGCGAGGTCGCCGTGGCCAGCGGGCTCACCGCCCACACCCTGCGCTGGTACGAGCGGATCGGCCTGCTCGACCCGGTCGACCGCTCCACCAGCGGCCAGCGCCGCTACTGCGACGCCGACCTGCACCGGCTGGCCTTCCTGGGCCGGCTGCGGCTGACCGGCATGCCGATCGCCGACATGCTCCGCTACGTGGAGCTGGCCCGCGAGGGTGAGCGGACCTACGAGGCGCGGCGCCAACTGCTGGTCGACCAGCGCGAGGAGGTCCGCCAGCGGGTCGCCGACCTCCAGGCCACCCTCGCCGTCCTCGACTACAAGATCGACCTGTACTCCGGCCGGATCGCCGCGTCCGACGAACCGGCCGTCTGCCGCCACGAGTAGCCACCATCAGCACGCCGCACGCGGAGTACACCGCAGCGGAGTGCACCGCACGCAGAGGAAGAAGCAGAGCGATGACCGTCTCCGTCCTCCCCACCGTCCAGCTCGGCACCGACGGCCCGTTCGTGGGCGTCCAGGGCCTCGGCTGCATGGGCATGAGCGACTTCTACGGCCCGACCGACCGGCCCGAGGCGCTCGCCACCCTGGACGCCGCCCTGGAAGCCGGCGTCACCCTGTTCGACACCGCCGACGCCTACGGCTTCGGCCGCAACGAGGAGCTGATCGGCCCCTTCGTCCGCGCCAACCGCGACCGGGTGGTGCTCGCCACCAAGTTCGCCCTCGAGCGCACGGAGGACGACCCGGGCCGCCGCAGCATCCGCAACGACCCGGCGTACATCCGGGCCGCCGTGGACGCCTCGCTGCGCCGCCTCGGCGTGGACGAGATCGACCTCTACTACATGCACCGCCGCGACCCGGCCGTGCCGCTGGCCGACTCGGTCGGCACCATGGCCGAGCTGGTCCGGGCCGGCAAGGTGCGCCGGCTGGGACTGTCCGAGGTGACGGGCGCCGAACTGCGGGAGGCGTACGCGATCCACCCGATCGCCGCACTGCAGTCCGAGTGGTCGGTGTTCGCCCGGGACGTCGAGCGTACGGCGGTGCCGGCCGCGGCCGAACTGGGCGTCGCCTTCGTGCCGTACTCGCCGCTCGGCCGGGGCTTCCTGACCGGGGCGTTCCAGGCCGCCGAGCAGCTCGCGGCGGACGACGTCCGGCGCACCCAGCCGCGCTTCACCGGCGCCAACGCGGCGGCCAACGCCGAACTCCTGGCGCCGCTGCGGGAGATCGCGACGGCCCGCGGGGTGACCCTCGCGCAGGTCGCGCTGGCCTGGGTGCACCAGCGGGCCGAGGTGCACGGGCTCACGGTCGTGCCGATCCCCGGCACCCGCAAGCGCAGCCGGCTCGCCGAGAACACCGCGGCCGCCACGCTGCGGCTCACCGCCGAGGAACTGGCCCGGCTGGAGCCGGTGGCGGGCGAGGTCGCCGGGGACCGCTACCCGGACATGCGCCTCACCCAGGTCGGCCGGGAGTAGCGGCGGCCGGGGAGCGGCCGCCCGGGCCGCTCCCCCTCCCGTCCCGGGTGCCTTCTCAGACCTCCCGGCCGAGCCAGGCGGCCAGCCGGGTGTGCACGTCGGCGTCCGGGGCGACCGGCCGCACCTCGCCGAACGGGACCGGTCCGCCGCGGTGCTCGGCCGACAGGACGGCCTGGGCGACGGCCAACGCGGCGTGCGCCAGGGCGTCGTCCAGCGGCTGCCGGGAGCCGAGCGCCCGGGCGATGTCCCAGGTGTGCGCGACCGTCTCCATCAGGTAGCCGCCGACCGCGACCCGGCCGGGCACCACGCCCCAGGGTGCGTGGGTCGGGCGGTCCAGCGCGGCGTCGTCCGACCAGGCCGCGACGGCCCGGGCGCGGGCCCGGTCCAGCGCGCCCGGCCAGGCGTCGTCCGCCAGGTCCCCGGTGGCGGCGACGACGTCCTCGGCCCGGCCGCCCTCGCCCAGGTAGGCGAACCGGTGGATGCCGCCGACCACGTGGCTCAGCAGCCCCCGCAGGGTGAACGCGCTGCACGGGGTGGGCCGGTCGAGGGCGCCCGGGGTGATCTCGGCGAACAGCTTCTCCAACTGGCCGAGGGCGAGCAGGTACTGCGGGCGGGCGTCCTGGACGGAGTTCACGTGGAATCAGCTCCCTGGGGTGGTGCGGGCTTTCGGGCTCGAACGGCAATCTCCCAGTAAAACCTGACAACCGCCGTCAGGATTGCTGGGATTCTGCTGCCATGAAGGCCGACCGCCTGCTCTCCATCCTGCTCCTGCTCCAGACCCGCGGCAGGGTGCCCGCCACCGAACTGGCCGGGCGCCTGGAGGTGTCCGTCCGCACCATCTACCGCGACGTGGAGTCGCTCTCCGTCGCCGGCGTGCCGGTGTTCACCGAACGCGGCCGGCACGGGGGCATCAGCCTGCTGCCCGGCTACCGCACCGACGTCACCGGACTGACCGCGGACGAGGCCCGGGCGCTGTTCGTGCTCTCCGCCCAGGGCGCGCACAGTGACCTCGGGCTGGACGGCGCGCTCGGCTCGGCGCTGCGCAAGGTGATGGCCGCGCTGCCGGCCCCGCACCGCCCGGCCGCCGAGCGCATCACCGAGCGGATCCTGGTCGACCCGGCCCGCTGGCTGCAGAGCGGCCCGGCGGCCGGCGCCGCGACCGGCCCCGAACTGGGCGAGCTGCAGTACGCGGTGTTCGCCGACCGGCGGCTGCGGCTGCGCTACCGGCACAGCGGCACGCCCGCGCCGGTGGAGTACACCGTGGACCCGTACGGGCTGGTGAGCAAGGCCGCGGTCTGGTACCTGGTGGCCGATCTGCACGGCGAGCCCCGGCTGTTCCGGGCCGACCGGGTGCTGGCCGCCGAGACCACCGAGGAGGCGGTGCGCCGCCGCCCCGGAGTGGGGCTCGGGGATGCCTGGGCGGTGCTGCGCGAGCAGGTGGAGCGGCTGCCGAAGGAACTGCCGGTCCGGGTGCGGGTGCGGCGCGGGCGGCTGGACATGTTCGTCCGCATCCACGGCGGCCGGGTCACCGCGCCGCCGCCGGAGGCGGGCGCCGGGCCGGCCGAGGAGTGGGTCGAGGTGGCGATGGTCTTCCCGGCGCCGGCGGCCGTCCGCGCGCTGCTCGCCTTCGGCGCGGACGCCGAGGTGCTGGCCCCGCCCGCCGCCCGCCGCGAGCTGGCCCGGGCGGCGGCGGACGCGCTGCGCCTCTACCAGGACTAGGAGTAGGTCGGGCTCTAGGAGTTCGGGGCGGGCCGGACGACGTCCTGGTAGTGGCCGAGCGAGATCGCCGCGAAGTTGTGCAGGCTGTCGGTGCCCTCGGTGAAGTAGCCGTTGTGGCCGGCCGCGCGGGCCGAGGAGATCTGCTCGGCGCCGAAGCCGCCGGCGGTCGGGTCGGCGCCGTGGCCGAGGCCGCCGACCTCCAGGTACGGGACGTTGCCGATCCAGTCGGTGGGGTTGCGGGTGGCCCAGACGTGCACGCCGGTGCCCAGCTCGCTGGTGCTCTGCACGCCCATGCCGGGGCTGCCGAACACCATCAGGTCGGTGATCCCGGAGGTGTCGGAGGGGGAGGCGGCCGCGCGCGGGATCTCGGGGGCGGCGTTGCCGCAGACCACGGAGCCGTACGAGTGGCAGAGCAGGGCCGGGGGCGCGTCCGGCCGGGTGGTCTCCTTGAGCCCGGCGAGCAGCCGCTGCAGCCGGGGCGCGCCGACGTCGGCGAGCCGGGAGGTGACGGCGTCCGGGCCGAGGCCGGACGGGGTGACGTAGCCGGTCCAGGCGATCACCGCGGTGCGGGTGTTCGGCGCCTGCCGCTGCTCCTCGGTGTAGAGGGCGCGGGCCATGCCGGCCGGGGAGCGCAGCGGTTCGGCGGCCTGGTCGAAGTGGCCGAGGTCGGCGTCCGAGCCGGGGACGACGACGGAGATCCGCTCGGCGTCGGCGAGGTCGCCCCACACCTCGGTGATCAGGCCGCGGCCGCGCGGGTCGAAGGCGAGGATCTGCCGGTCGGGGCCGAGCAGGTGCTCGACGTCGTTGGCGCGGGAGACGGCCAGCTCGCGGGTGTCGGCGTCGAGCTTGTGGTCGGCGGCGCGGGCCCGGGCGCTGTCGCGTTCGGCGGCCAGCGCGATCTTGTTGGCGCGGTAGCGCAGGTCCAGCGGGGCGCCGTCGAAGTTGCCGACGACCAGCGGGTAGTCCCGGATCAGCCGGTCCAGCTCGGTGGGGGCGAGCGAGGCGAAGAACGCGGCGGCGGCGGCCGGGGTGGTGGTGGCCGGGTCGGGCAGGGTGCGGTCGAAGCTGTGGTCCTGGACCCAGGCGGCGCTGCCGGCCGGGGGTGTGGAGATCGCCAGCTGCTCGGTGGAGGCGGCCGCCTGGGCCGCCGCGGCGCCGGCGTCGGCGAGCACGGCACAGCCCGCGAACGCCCCGATCAGTACCCGCTTCCAGCGCCGACGGTTGCGCACCGCACCAACTCCCTTAGGGCCCGTCACCGTTTCTCGGGCGGTGCCCGGAGGGTGCGACAAGACTGCCTGCTTCCCTGCGCAAGCGTAGGGCGCCCGGAGAGGCGACGCGCCCGCCCAAACTGTGGGATGGCTCACATGAACCGGCGGTGTCGTTTCAGCGTCACAGAGCGGCCCGCACGTCGAATTCGCGCACCATCCGCTTGGGCGCCGTGCGCCGCCAGGCCTCGACGACGAGGTCGCGCAGCTCCTCCGGATCGACCAGGTCCAGCTGGACGCTCACCCAGCCGTGCCGCCCGACGTACGGCGCGCTGGAGAACACCTCGGGCTCGGCGGCGAGCAGTTCGGCCTGGTCCTCGGGGGAGGCCTTGACGGTGACGGACCGGCCCCCGGGCGCGCCCATCGCGAAGATCCGGCCGCGGATCCGCAGGGTCTCGATGTCCCAGGTCGGCTCCTGTGCGGCCTCCGGCAGGGCGAGCGCCATCGCGCGGAACTCCTCGAACGTCACCATGCCCGCAGCGTAGGGCAGGGGACCGACAGCGCGCGGGCCCGGGCAGGGGGCTCGGAGGGGGGGGGGGCGGGGGGGGGGCCGCCCCCCCGCCCCCCCACCCCCGCCCCCGGCGCCCACAACCCCCC
>NZ_JBIUSS010000004.1:224044-383464 GCF_044741445.1 Kitasatospora sp. NPDC088160
CTCCGCGCGGCCGGCCCCCCGCGCGGGAAACCCACCCACCCCCCCCCGCCCCCCCGGGGGGGCCGGGCCCCCCCCCGCGGGGGGCCGGGCGGGGGGGGGGGGGGGGGCGCGCCCGCGGCGGCCCCCGCCCCTCAGTGCCTCACTCTCCGGCGCAGGTCACACCATGCCCAGCGCGTACGCGGCGAACAGCGCCGCACCCGCCGCGGCCAGCGCCTTCCCGGCCCGGGAGAAGGCCGTCCACGGCCCGTCGAACCGCCGGGTGAACCACCCGATCGCCACCAGCACGGCCGCGAACAGCGGAAGCAGCGCCACCCGGGCGGCCACCCAGCCGATCGAGTCCGGCGCGGTGGTCAGCCCCGGTACGGCGCCCAGGCCGGCCGCGCCGGGCACCGCCACCGCGAGCATCGCGCTCTGGTGCCAGCAGAAGATCGTCATCGCCGAGAGGTTGACCACCACCACCGGCAGCCACAGCAGCGGGCGGCGGGTCAGCAGCCGGCCCAGCCGCTCCCGCAGCAGCACCGCGGCGCCGCACTGCGTCGCCGCCAGGGCCAGCACCAGCAGGGACGGCGGGTGCGAGTTGGTCCGCTCCATCCCGGGCACCCCGACCATGCTGGCCGGGTAGTGGAACGCCAGCAGCAGCGTGGCGAACAGCGCGCCGCCGCCGACCAGCAGCACCCGGGCCACCGGGCGGCCGAGCCGGCCCTGCGCCCACAGCACGCCCAGCTGGTAGCCGAACAGCCAGCCCGGCAGGATGTTCAACAGTCCGACCCAGGACGGCACCGCCTCCGCCCACGGCCCGTACCGCAGCAGGTCGACCGCGGCGACGGCGGCCACCAGGACGCCCGCCGACCAGCCGCCCAGCCGGCGCCCGGCCGCCACGCACAGCGGGGTGAGCGCGGTCAGCCCCAGGTAGACCGCGATGTACCAGAGCGGCTGCACCACCAGCGTCGCGCCGGTCCGCACGGTGTCGCCGGGGACACCGAGCGCGGGCAGCAGCGCGATCAGCAGCGCCCAGACGGCCGTCACCCCCAGCACCGGGCGCAGCAGCCGCACCGACCGGCCGCGCAGCCAGCCCGGGTACGTCACGCCCTTGGCCCGGGCCCGCTCCAGCGACTGGACCGAGGAGTGGCCGCCGACCAGGAAGAACACCCCGAGCATCTGGAGCACCCAGCTGATCGGGGCGAGGCCGCCGAGCGAGGAGAGCGGGCTCGCGTTGTGCAGGGCGCCGTCGGCGGAGAGCGTGAAGCCGCCGAGCAGCCAGTGCCCGACCGGCACGGCGAGCAGGGCGAGGGCGCGCAGCCCGTCCAGGGCGCGGTCGCGGGTCTCGGGGGTGCGGGCGTCGACCTGGTGGGCGGCGCGGCGCAGGGCGGTCAGCGGGTGGGCCATGGCGGTGCTCCTTTCGGTGAGGCGGTCAGCGGTCAGCGGTCAGCGGTCAGCGGTCAGCGGTCAGCGGTCGAGGCCGAGGCCGAGGGCGATGGCGGCGAAGGCGGTGAGCGAGGCGGTGCCGGGGGCGAAGTAGCCGGCGTGGCCCTCGGATCCGGTGGCGGGCAGCGGGTGGGCGCCGAAGCCGGGGGCGGTGGGGTCGGCGCCGTGGCCGAGGCCGAGCACCGAGACGTAGGGGACCCGGCCGATCCAGTCGGAGTCGTTGCGGGCGGTGGCCCAGAGCGGGACGCGCGGGTCGAGGGCGGCGGCCGAGCCGACGCCCATCCCGGGAGAGCCGAGGACGACCACGCCGGAGGCCTGGTCGGGCCCGGGGCGGGCCAGCCCGCAGACCACCGAGCCGTAGCTGTGGCAGAACACCGTGGCCGGGGCCTGCGGACGGGTGCTGACGGCGAGTCCGTCGAGCAGTCGGGTGAGCCGCGCGGCCCCGGCCCGGGCCAGGTCCTCGGTGGCGGCGCCCAGGCCGATCCCGACCGGGGTGGTGTAGCCGGTCCAGGCGATGACGGCGGTCTGCCGGTCGGTGGCCTGGTAGAGCGAGCGGGCCATGCCGGCGGGGGTGCCGTACGAGCCGGGGGAGCGGTCGAAGTTCTCCAGGTCGTTGTCCGAGCCGGGGACGACGACGGCGGTGCGGGGGGCGGCGGGGGGGGGGGCGCCCCCCCCCCGGGGCCCCCCCCCGCCGCCCCGGGGGGCCCCCCCCGAAGGGCCGGGGGCGCCCCGGGCGGGCGGGGGGGGGGGCGGCGGGGGCCCCCCCGGGGGGCGCCGGCGGGGGGGCCCCCGGGGGGGGGGGGGGGGGGGGGGGCGGGGCCGCCCACCCCCGGGGCCCCCCCCCCGCGGCCGCGCGGGTCGAAGACGAGGATCCGGCGGTCGCCGTCCAGCAGGGCGCGGTAGCGCTCGGCGCGGGTGCGGGCCTGCTCGTGGTCCTGCGGGGTGAGCGCCGGGTCGGTGGCTCGGGCGAGTTCGCGGCCGAGCTCCGCGGTGAGGGCCAGCGTGTTGGCCCGGTACCGGAGTTGGACCGGGGCGCCGTCCAGGTTGCCGACCACCAGTGGGTGCCGGACGGCCAGCGCGTCCTGCTGGGCGGGCGTCAACTCGGCGAAGAAAGCGGCGACTTCGGCCGGGGTGGCGGTGGCCGGGTCGGGCGGGTGGACGCCGAGCGCGGTGTCGGCCACCCAGGCGGCGCTGCCCGGCGGCGGGCCGGTGACGGCCTGTTGGGCATCCGTGGAGAAGCCGCCGAGACCGAGCACCGCGGCCAGCATCACCGTACTGGCCGCGATGGCTCTCTTGACCCGAAACTTCCCCATGTCCGGCCCCTCCCTCGTCCGTTCGACTTCGACGGAAAGGAAGGTAGAAATGCGACGGCCCCGCGGACGTCACACCGCGGGGCCAACTCCCGGGTGCTACCGGGGTACTACTCGGGGTATCGCTCGGGGTACCACGGGGGTGCCGCCCGGGTGGCGGTGGCCGGGAGCACCGGCCCGGCGGGCGTCACTGGCCCGGCGTCACGAGGCCGGACTCGTAGGCGAGGACGACGGCCTGGGCGCGGTCGCGCAGGTCGAGCTTGGCGAGGATGCGCCCGATGTGGGTCTTGACGGTCTGCTCGGCCAGGACCAGCCGGCCGGCTATCTCCTGGTTGGACAGGCCGCGGGCGATCAGCTCCAGCACCTCGGTCTCGCGCGGGGTGAGGCCGTTGAGCCGCAGTTTGGGGTCCCGCCGCCGGGCCGGCCGGTTGCGGGCGAAGTCCTCGATCAGCCGGCGGGTCACCGAGGGGGCGAGCAGCGCCTCGCCGGCCGAGACCACCCGGACCGCGGAGATCAGGTCGGCCGGCGGGGCGTCCTTGAGCAGGAAGCCGCTGGCCCCGGCGCGCAGCGCCTCGTACACGTAGTCGTCCACGTCGAAGGTGGTCAGCATCATCACCTTGGGCCGGTGCGCGCCGGGGACGGCGGGGTCGAGCAGTCGGCGGGCGGCCTCCAGGCCGTCCATGACGGGCATGCGGACGTCCATCAGCACCAGGTCCGGGTGGGTGCGGCCGCTCACCTCCAGGGCCTGCGCGCCGTCCGCCGCGTCCCCCACCACGTCGATGTCGCTCTGGGCGTTGAGCAGGGCGGCGAAGCCGGCCCGCACCATGGCCTGGTCGTCGACGATGATCACGCGGATGGTCATGCGGGCTTCTCCCGGGGGGTTTCGAGGGGCAGGACGGCGGCGACCTTGTAGCCGCCGTCCGGCATCGGGCCGGTCTCCAGCCTGCCACCGACCAGCCGGGCGCGTTCCCGCATTCCGATCAGTCCCTGTCCGGTGCCCTCCATGGAGGCCTCCAGCGACTCGGTGTGCTGGGGCGGGGGCGTGTTCACCACGGTCAGCAGCAGGGTGGCGCCCTCGTCGACCAGGGATATCCGGGCCCGCGAACCGGGCGCGTGGCGCACCACGTTGGCCAGCGCCTCCTGCACGATCCGGTACGCGGACAGGCCGACGGCCTTCGGCACCGCCTCGGCCAGCCCCGGATCCACCGTCAGCTCGGCCGGGACCCCGGCCCGCCCCACCGTCTCGATCAGCTGCGGCAGTTGCTCGATCCCGGGCTGCGGCACCTTCTCGGCGGCGGACTCCTCGCTGCGCAGCACGCCCAGCAGCCGGCGCATCTCGGTCAGCGACTCGCGGGCGGTGCCGGCGATGGCGGTGAACTCCTCGGTGGCCGCGGCCGGTACGCCGGTGATCCGGTACGGCGCGCTGGCCGCCTGCACGGCGATCACCGACATGTGGTGGGCGACCACGTCGTGCAGTTCCCTCGCGATCCGGGCGCGCTCCTCCAGCAGGGTGCGCCGCTCGCGTTCGGCCTCGCTGATGTGCTCCTGTTCGGCGAGCAGCCGGCGGGCCTCGGTGCGGTCCTGGACGGCCCAGCCGAGCAGCAGGGCGGCGCCGCCGAGGGCGACCAGCAGCATGGTGGTGCCGTCGTCGGCGTGCGGGAAGCCGAGCGTGGTGGTGAGGAGGGTGAGCAGGATCGTCGCGATCCAGACCGCGATCAGGGTGGCCCGGCTCTCCCGCAGCGCGAGCGCGATCAGCAGGAAGACGTACGCCAGGACCATCGGCGCCGTCCACGGCCAGGTGCCGCCGAACTGGTGGTGCCGGGCGGTGATGGAGGCCGTGGTGACGAGGGTGGCCGCGCTGATCCACCAGGCGGCCAGCGGCCGGGTGATGGCGAGCAGCAGCGGTGCGGTCTGGGCGACGGTGAGCGCGCCGGCGATGGGCACGGCGACGCCGTAGAAGTCGACCAGCGCGACGATCCCGGTGGGGATCAGCGAGGCCTGCATGATCAGCGCGACGACGTACGGAAGCCGGCGCAGCCAGGCGCGGGGCGAGTCCCCGAGCAGCGGGGCGTACCCGCCGGTCGGGGTGGTGAGGTGGTGCCGGAGCGAGCGGAGCAGCCGGAGGGCCTGCGCGCGGACTTCGGTCGTGGTGATCGTCTTCATCGCGGGCCAGCCTAAGAGGGTGCCGTCCGCCCGTCGTCGCACTGGGGTCGAACATCGGAGTGCTACCGGAGTAGGGGGTGCTACCCGGGTACTACTGCTCCCGGCACGGTTCCGGGGCCGGGAGTGGTGCCCGCGGTACTACCGCGGGCCTGTACTACCGCGTGGCCGGTACTACTGCGTGGCCGGTACTACTGCGGGCCGGTGCGCCAGTGGCCGGCCAGGGCCGGGCCGAGCTGGTCGAAGTGGCGCTCGATGACGGCGACCATGCCCTCGGGCCCGGCGGGCTCCTGGTCGGGGGTCCAGGACAGGTGGGCGGCGCGCAGCACGCTGCCGAAGACGGCGGCGAGCACGGTGGGGCGCAGGTCCTCGGCCGGGTCGAGGCCCTCGCGCTCGGCGAGCACCCGGACGACCACCCGTTCCTGCTCGGTGACCCGGCGCAGGTGGGTGGCGAGCAGGGTGGGGGTCTCCTCGATCATCCGCATCAGTTCGAGGGCGGTGGTGATCGAGCGGGGGCCGCTGCGGTGTTCGGCGCCGAGTTCGCGCCAGGACTGGACGATCGCGGCGCGCAGGGCCTGGAGCGGGGACTCGTGGGCCGGGCGGCGGCACAGGCACTCGATGAAGTAGTCCTCGGCGTCGGCCATCACGGCGAGCGCGACCTCGTCCTTGTTGGCGAAGTAGCGGAAGAAGGTGCGCTGGGAGACCTCGACGGCGGAGGCGATCTCGTCGACGGTGGTGCGGGCGAAGCCCTGGCCGAGGAAGAGCACGTGGGCGGCCTGGACGAGGGCGTCCCTGGTCTGCTGCTTCTTGCGCTCGCGCAGCCCTGGCAGCCGTTCGGGGGTGCCCGGGGCGGCGGTGGGGGTGGGGGTGCGAGCGGCCATGGCGGGGCCTTCCGAGCGCGTGCGGGCGGGGTGAGGAGCACAACCTTAGCGCTCTGACAAATGTCAGCCAGAGTCAGAAGTCAGTGTTTGCCGAATGTCAGTGGCTGACATAATCTGCCGGAAGTGGCGCTCGCCGACCGGGCACTCGTGGGGACGGGTGGGTCGCGGCGCCACGCCCACGTTCCGTTCTCTGCCACGCCCCCGGAGGGCCCCAGATGAGCCAGTCCGTCGTCAAGAACGCCAAGGCGGACGTCCCGCCGCAGCGCACGCCACCGGGCGGGGGAGGGCTCAAGGGGCACCCCTGGCTGACCCTGCTGACCGTCGCGGTCGGCGTGATGATGGTCGCCCTGGACGGCACGATCGTCGCCATCGCCAACCCCGTCATCCAGGCGGACCTGAAGGCCGCGCCCTCCGAGATCCAGTGGGTGACCAGCGGCTACCTGCTGGCCCTGGCGGTCTTCCTGATCACGGCCGGCAAGATCGGCGACCGGTTCGGCCACAAGAACACCTTCCTGGTCGGCGCCGTCGGCTTCGCCGCCACCTCGGCCGCGATCGGCTTCGCCGGCAACATCCAGACCGTGATCGCCTTCCGGGTGCTCCAGGGCCTGTTCGGCGCGCTGCTCCAGCCGGCCGCGCTCGGCCTGCTGCGCGGCGCCTTCCCGGCCGAGAAGCTCAACATGGCGATCGGCATCTGGGGCGGTGTGATCGGCGCCTCGACCGCGGCCGGCCCGATCGTCGGCGGCCTGCTGGTCGAGCACGTCAACTGGGAGTCGGTCTTCTTCATCAACATCCCGGTCGGCCTGATCGCGCTCGGCCTCGGCCTGTGGATCCTCAAGGACGTGCGGGCCGAGAAGGCCGCCAAGTCCTTCGACCTGCCCGGGATCGCGCTGCTCTCGGTGGCGATGTTCGCGCTGGTCTTCGGCATCATCAAGGCCCCCGAGTGGGGCTGGGGCGACGCCCGCACGCTGCTGTTCCTGGGCGGCGCGGTGGTCCTGATGGTGCTCTTCGCGTTCTGGCAGGCCCGGGCGAAGGAGCCGCTGATCCCGCTCAGCCTGTTCCGTTCGGTGCCGCTGTCGGCGGGCACCCTGCTGATGGTGCTGATGGCCTTCGCGTTCTTCGGCGCGATCTTCTTCGTGACCTTCTACCTGCAGAACGTGCACGGGATGTCGCCGGTGTCGGCCGGTGTCCACCTGCTGCCGATGACCGGCATGATGATCATCGGTTCGCCGGTGGCGGGCATCGCGATCGGCAAGCTCGGCCCGCGGATCCCGATCGTGGCCGGCATGCTGATCACCACCACCGCGATGTTCGGCATGTCCACCCTGGACGCGGGCTCCGGCACCGGCGTGATGTCGCTCTGGTTCGTCCTGATGGGCCTCGGCATCAGCCCGGTCATGGTCGGCGCCACCGAGGTGATCGTCGGCAACGCCCCGCTGGAGCTGTCCGGTGTGGCCGGCGGCCTCCAGCAGGCCGCGATGCAGGTCGGCGGCAGCCTCGGCACCGCGGTGCTCGGCGCGCTGATGGCCGCCAAGGTCACTGACGTGCTGCCGGGCAACTGGGCCCGGGCCGGCCTGCCGCCGGTCCAGGGCGCCGAGGCCGAGGGCCTCAAGCAGGCCGCGCAGCTCGGCATCGCCCCGCCGGCCCCGGCCGGCACCCCGCAGCAGGCGGTGGACGCGATGGCCGGCGCCGTGCACGACTCCTTCGTCAGCGGCATGTCGCTCGCCTTCGCGGTCGCCGCCGTGGTGGCCTTCGGCGCCGCCGTGCTCGGCCTGCTCACCCGCCGCGGCACCGTCGACGCGGGCCCGGCCGTCCACATCTGATCCCGCGCGGCCGACGGCCGACGACCAGCGGCCCCGGACTCGATGGAGTCCGGGGCCGCTGCGTGCCCTCATCCGCCGCCGCGGGCCGGTGGGACCAGCGGGACCCGCTCGGGTGCACCCGGGAACGCCGAAGGGCCGGACCTCCGTGCTTGGAGGCCCGGCCCTTCAGGGTCTAGCGGGTGATCAGGCGTCGCCGCCGGCGGCGCCCGGGTCGGCCGCGGCCACGTCGAGCAGCTGGTAGCGGTCGATCGCGTCCTTCAGCGCGCTGCGGTCGATCTTGCCCTGCTTGGCGAGCTCGGTGAGCACCGCCAGGACGACCGACTGCGCGTCGATGTGGAAGAAGCGACGCGCCGCACCGCGGGTGTCGGCGAAGCCGAACCCGTCGGCACCCAGCGACTGGTACTGACCGGGCACCCAGCGGGAGATCTGGTCCGGCACCGCGCGCATCCAGTCGGACACGGCGACGACCGGGCCCTCGGCACCCTGGAGCTTCTGGGTGACGTACGGCACGCGCTGCTGCTCCTCGGGGTGCAGCAGGTTGAACTCCTCGGCCTCCACCGCGTCGCGGCGCAGCTCGTTCCAGGAGGTCGCGGACCAGACGTCGGCCTTGACGTTCCACTCCTCGGCGAGGATGCGCTGGGCCTCCAGGGCCCACGGCACGGCCACGCCGGAGGCGAGGATCTGGGCCGGGATCTGGCCGGCGGTGCCCGGCGCGTACTTGTGCAGACCCTTGAGGATGCCCTCGACGTCCACGTTCTCGGGCTCGGCCGGCATCTTGATCGGCTCGTTGTAGACGGTCATGTAGTAGAACACGTCCTCGCCGTGCGGGTGCTCGGCACTGGTGCCGTACATCCGCCGCAGACCGTCCTGGACGATGTGCGCGATCTCGAAGCCGTACGCCGGGTCGTACGCGACGACGCCGGGGTTGGTCGAGGCCAGCAGCTGCGAGTGGCCGTCGGCGTGCTGGAGGCCCTCGCCGGTCAGCGTGGTGCGGCCGGCGGTGGCGCCGATGACGAAGCCGCGGGCCAGCTGGTCGGCCATCTGCCAGAACTGGTCGCCGGTGCGCTGGAACCCGAACATCGAGTAGAAGACGTACACCGGGATCAGCGGCTCGCCGTGGGTGGCGTAGGAGGAGCCGGCGGCGATCAGCGAGGCGGTGCAGCCGGCCTCGGAGATGCCGTCGTGCAGCATCTGGCCGGTCGGCGACTCCTTGTAGGCCAGCAGCAGGTCGCGGTCGACCGACTCGTAGGTCTGGCCGAGCGGGTTGTAGATCTTCGCCGACGGGAAGAGCGAGTCCATGCCGAAGGTGCGGTACTCGTCGGGCGCGATCGGCACGAAGCGGTTGCCGATGCCCTTGTCCCGCATGAGGTCCTTGAGCACCCGGACGAACGCCATGGTGGTGGCGATGGTCTGGTTGCCGGAGCCCTTCTTGACCGCCTTGTACGCGTCGTCGCCGGGCAGTTCCAGCTGACGCGGGCGCACCTTGCGGGTCGGCACGTAGCCGCCCAGCTCGCTGCGGCGGTCGTGCATGTACTGGATCTCTTCCGAGTCGCGGCCCGGGTGGTAGTAGGGCGGGTAGCCCTCGTCCAGTTGCTTGTCGGTGATCGGCAGGTGCAGCCGGTCGCGGAAGCGCTTCAGGTCCTCGACCGTCAGCTTCTTCATCTGGTGGGTGGCGTTGCGGCCCTCGAAGTTGGGGCCGAGCGTCCAGCCCTTGACCGTCTGGGCGAGGATGACCGTCGGCTGGCCCTTGTGCTCGCGGGCCGCCTTGAACGCCGCGTAGATCTTCTTGTGGTCGTGGCCGCCGCGACCCAGGTGCTGGACCTGCTGGTCGGTCATGCTCTCGACCATCTTGCGCAGGCGCAGGTCGCTGCCGAAGAAGTGCTCGCGGATGTACTGACCGGTCTCGGTGGCGTAGGTCTGGAACTGGCCGTCCACCGTGGTGTTCAGCTTGTTGACCAGGACGCCGTCGCGGTCCTGCGCGAGCAGCGGGTCCCAGCTGCGGTCCCAGACCAGCTTGATCACGTTCCAGCCGGCGCCCCGGAACTGGGACTCCAGCTCCTGGATGATCTTGCCGTTGCCGCGGACCGGGCCGTCCAGGCGCTGCAGGTTGCAGTTGACCACGAAGGTCAGGTTGTCGAGGCCCTCGCGCGAGGCCAGCGACAGCTGGCCCAGCGACTCCGGCTCGTCCATCTCGCCGTCGCCGAGGAAGGCGTAGACGTGCGAGTCGGAGGTGTCCTTGATCCCGCGGTGCTCCAGGTAGCGGTTCATCCGGGCCTGGTAGATCGCGCCGAGCGGGCCGAGGCCCATGGACACGGTCGGGAACTCCCAGAAGTCCGGCATCAGCCGCGGGTGCGGGTAGCTGGAGAGGCCGTACGGGGCCTTCGACTTCTCCTGGCGGAACGCGTCGAGCTGCTGCTCGGACAGTCGGTCCAGCAGGAACGCGCGGGCGTAGATGCCGGGGGAGGCGTGGCCCTGGAAGAAGATCTGGTCGCCGGACTCGCCCTCGGCGTCCTTGCCGCGGAAGAAGTAGTTGAAGCCGACGTCGTACAGCGACGCGGAGGAGGCGAAGGTGGCGATGTGCCCGCCCACGCCGATGCCCGGGCGCTGTGCCCGGGAGACCATCACGGCCGCGTTCCAGCGGGTCGCGTTGAGGATCTTTCGCTCGATCTCCTCGTTGCCGGGGAAGAACGGCTCGTCCTTGGTCGCGATGGTGTTGACGTAGTCCGTGCTGCGCATCTCGGGCACGGCGACACGCTTCTCGCGGGCGCGCTCGATCAGGCGGAGCATCAGGTAGCGGGCGCGCTCGCGCCCCCGCTCGTCGATGGCCGCGTCAAGCGACTCCAGCCATTCCGCGGTCTCCTCGGGATCGAAGTCCGGGACCTGACTCGGAAGGCCGCCAATGATGATCGGGTTGCGATCGGATCCGGAAGCCACGCTGTTCCTTCACTGTCGGTCGAAACTGAGGTGTGTCGCGCCGCCTCCATCGTGCTACCGCGCTCGGAGATCCGTCATCTCTACCGATCGGTAACCGTTCCGCCTGGTGGGCGGGACGGTCTGGCGGTGCGCGGTCCGGGCGACTTCGCCCGCCCCGCACACCCCCGGGTGCTACGTACAGAGGTGGTCCGACCTGGTGTCCCGTCCGCCCGATGGCGGGCGGCCGGGGTGAGGGCCAACAGGAGACTCTACGCCCGCGCACGCGCGGACCCGAATGCCGTTCGTATCTCGGGCATCCGTACGCCCTGTGGGCCGGGACCACCCGAAGCATCCTTGTCTCATGCAGAGAAGGGCAAATCGGTGTGATTCCCGACACATCGAACGGCGTGTCCCCGCTGTGGCACGTCAACCTTTGGGGGGGATCGGGGGTCGGGTACTTGCGCGAACCGCCGCGCCCGTGTGGACTACGGCCACAGCCTCGGCATGGACGCCGGGCCGAATACTGGAGGTTATTCCCGTGAGCGCGACCGCGGACCCCGCGGACAAGTCCAACCCGGCGACCCGTCTCGGCTTCGAAGAGGGCCAGATCATCCAGGAGCTGGGGTACGACGACGACACTGACCAGGATCTCCGCGAAGGCATCGAGGAGCTCACCGGGACGGATCTCGTCGACGAGGACTACGACGACGTCGCCGACGCCGTCCTGCTGTGGCACCGCGACGACGACGGGGACCTCACCGACTCCCTCGTCGACGCCCTGGAGTACCTGGCCGAAGGCGGTCTGATCTGGCTGCTGACGCCCAAGACCGGGCGCGACGGCCACATCGAGGCGTCCGACATCGCGGACGCGGCCCGCACCGCCGGTCTCTCCCAGACCAGCTCGATCGCGGTCGCCAAGGACTGGGCGGCCACCCGGCTCGCCACCAAGTCCACGGCCAAGCCGGCCGGCAAGCGCTGAGCGGGCTCTGAGGCCCCGCACCGGGCCCCGCCGGAGGATCCCTCCGGCGGGGCCCGATCGTTTTCCGGGTCCGGAACCGGGGGCGGCGTCGCCCTCGTCGTCACGGAGCGTGGTCGCCCGGGGTCGCGTCCGCCCCGGGGCCGGCCCGGAAACGCGTTCGCCCAGGGCGAAAGCGGTGGAGCGCGCGGGTGCCGCCCTCATCCATTCGGCGGAACGTGCCCGAACGGATGCGAGGATGGCGCTGGCCGCGCCGCCCGCGCGGCGCGGTCGCGTCAGAAAGGTCACGTCCATGGCCATCGAGGTCGGCACCGAGGCTCCGGACTTCGAGCTCAACAACCAGCACGGCGAAGCGGTCCGCCTCTCCGACTTCCGGGGCGAGCGGAACGTCGTCCTGGTCTTCTACCCGTTCTCCTTCACCGGCGTCTGCACCGGCGAGCTCGGCGCCATCCAGCGGGAGCTGGCGCAGTTGCAGAACGACCGGGTCCAGGTGCTCGGCGTCTCCTGCGACTCGCAGTTCACCCAGCGCGTCTTCGCCGAGCGGGAGGGCCTGGAGTTCCCGCTGCTGGCCGACTTCTGGCCGCACGGCGAGGTCGCCCGCGCCTACGGCGTCCTCGACGAGCGGAAGGGCTGCCCCGTGCGCGGCACCTTCGTGATCGACACGGCGGGCACGGTGCGCTGGAGCGTCGTCAACGACCTCCCGGACGCCCGGGACGAGCAGGAGTACCTGAAGGCCCTCGGCGCCCTCTGAGGCCCCGCGTGGAGGCCCGTGGCGGTGGCCGTGGGCCCGGCCCCGCGAACTTCGAACAGCCGCGCCGGGCCCGTTCGCACGTCCGGACGGGAACCGCGCACTACGCTCGGTCCGTTGGCCGGGTGGGGCACGTGAGCCGCTCGCCGGCCGGCGCCTCGAACCGCACCACGGGGGCACCAGGGCGTGCCTCCCGATTCTTGGAGGACAAGTGGGTGTCAGCCTGAGCAAGGGCGGCAATGTCTCGCTCACCAAGGAGGCCCCGGGGCTTTCGGCCGTGGTCGTCGGCCTGGGCTGGGACGTCCGGACCACCACCGGGACGGACTTCGACCTGGACGCCAGCGCGCTGCTCTGCAACGAGCAGGGCAAGGTCGCCTCGGACGGGAACTTCGTCTTCTTCAACAACCTGAAGAGCGCGGACGGCTCCGTCGAGCACACCGGTGACAACCGCACCGGCGAGGGCGAGGGCGACGACGAGGCGATCAAGGTCAACCTGGCCGGCGTCCCGGCGGACGTGCAGAAGATCGTCTTCCCGGTCTCGATCTACGACGCCGAGAACCGCGGGCAGAACTTCGGCCAGGTCCGCAACGCGTTCATCCGCGTGGTGAACCAGGCCGACAACACGGAGCTGGCCCGCTACGACCTCTCCGAGGACGCCTCCACCGAGACCGCGATGGTCTTCGGCGAGCTGTACCGCAACGGCGCGGAGTGGAAGTTCCGGGCCATCGGCCAGGGCTACGCCTCCGGCCTGCGCGGCATCGCCCAGGACTTCGGCGTCAACGTCTGACCGGACGACATAGCACGGCGCTTTTGATCTGGCAAACATGCAGGTCAGAGGGGGTCTGTTCCTTTCGGTTCAGGCCCCCTTGCCGCTCCTGTGCTGGCTTGGTGCTGACCTGGAGGCACCCCTGATCACCCCTCGTCAGCCGTCCGGTGCTGACTTCGTACTGACTCCGGCGACGCTGGTGGTCAGGGCCGCCAGCCGCTTTGCAGTGCTGGTGATGTCGTACCGGCGCGCGTTGTCCAGCCCGGCTCGGATCAGGGCGTTGCGCCAGCACACGTCGCGGGCCAGCTCGTCGAGTGCGGACGCCAGGCTCGCCGGGTTGCTTGCCGTGAACGGGCTGCCGGCGTGACGCAGGGTCTCCGCCATTCCGGACAGGTTCGCGTAGACGACGGGGAGGCCGTGGGCCTGTGCCTCGATGGCCACCAGGCCGAACGCCTCGGAACCGGCGGTCGTGAAAACCAGGGCGTCGAACTCGGGCAGGCGCTGCCACAGCTCCTGGCGGGGCAGGAAGGGTACGAACTTCACCCGGTCCTGGATGCCGAGGGCGCGGGTGCGCTCGCGTAGTACTTCCTCCTCGGGGCCCTGGCCGATGATGGTCAGCCGGTGCGGCTGGCTTGTCATCGCGACGGCCTCGATGCCGGTCACCGCGGACTTGTTGGCGTCCAGGCGTCCGGCATACACCAGGGACAGCGGTCCGGTCCCGGCGGACGGGTACTCGCGTACCCGGATGTCGTCCAGGGAGATGCCCCAGGGGATCACGGAGATTCGGTCGACGCACCGCCTTCTGGTGAGCTGGTCGATTCGGCCGGCGAGGGCGGCGGTCGGGGCCACAACCGCGGCGCTCGCGGCAACGACCTCATGCAGCAGCTCGCGGTCCCGCTCGTCGCGCTCGGCGACGATCACCTCCGGGCCGTGGGCAATGGAAATCACCGGGATGCTGCCCGAGGCTCGGACGAGTGCCAGACTGAGAGCGAACCCGGGGTTCTGGGCGTGGATCACGTCGGGCCGGCTCTGCTCGATGAGCGCGCCGACCTCGCGGGTCAGCCGAGCAAGGTAGGCGTCGAATTCGGGGCCCTGGGGGCGTTTCGGCGTGGCCAGGGGGATCAGCTCGTCGAACGAGTAGTTCCAGGCCGGATCGACCGGTTCCCGGCCCAGGAACGTCGTGCTGAACTCCGGCATCGCCCCGTAGATGTCGTTCACGATGATCGTGCTCCCGGACGAGGGCCCGGAAGTCCGGTTGATGCCGGTCAGGATGCGGAGCTTGGCGGTCATGCAGCTACCTCGTTCATCTCGCGCTGACGGGGAGGCGCCCACCACGACGCCAGGTGCGGTGTGACGGTGGCCTGGATTTCCGTGACCGGGTGCAGAAAGCCCCTGGTGTCCCGCTCCGCCGTCCACACTCGGACCGACGCCCGGGGATAGGCAGGCTGGATTCCGATCTCCCCTTTTGGGAGGAGCCCATTGAAAGGGGTGGGAATTCCATGCTGATTCCAGAAGGCCCATGCCTCAAGGGCCTTGGCCTTCTCGAAGTAGTGGTACAGCTCCCCGTAACGGGGGAGGTAGCGGACCTCGCGGAAGAGCATCTGGCCGATCAGCCCGGGCGCGAACTCCTGGACCGTCCCGAGACCGGCGCCCTGAAAGCTGACCGCCGCCGCATCCTGGAGTGGGTGCAGTGCGGTCTGGGCGAGAAGGTGGGACAGCCGTCGCCGTACGTACTCGGCGGCTCCCGCGCTGAGACCCGGTTCGATCCCGCTGATCAGTCGGACGAGCCTGTCGTAACGCGGTGCGAAGCGGGACAGGTCGAACAGCGTGCCCATGGTGTCCACCGCGGAGAAGGCCAGCGCCTTGTAGAGCCGGCAGTTCAGCTCCCCGGCCTGGGCGAGGGACTTGGTCTCTGGGGCGGTGGAGTGGAGCATCAGGTACTCGGACAGAACTTCGAAGTACAGGTAGCCGAGGAACGGCACCATGACCACGGCCTCGGACAGCTGGTCGACGAACTCCGGTGCCGCGGTGGGACGGCCGGAGGCGTTGCGGAGGGCGAGGTCGAGGAACTCGGCGGCCCCGCGCAGGCCGGCCAGCACGATGCGGTCGATCCGGCTGGTCTCGGCCGGGGTGAGGAAGCTCCGGTAGTGCCGGTAGATCCGCAGGTGGATCGCGCCGAGATGCAGGTAGTCAACGCCCAGGGGCCGGATCGGGGCGTCCGGGGTGACCTCGAAGATCAAGGGCCGGGTGGAGGGCTTCGTCTCCATCAGGTAGGCCCCGAGGTTGTGAGGCCGCAGTCCCTCGCGCTCGGCTGTGAGGGGCGAGCAGTACAGGGCCCCGACCAGGCAGCCGGAGGAGACGTGAAGCTGTCGGCCGGCCTGGATGGCGTCCAGGCCCCGGGTGGTGTGCAGCAGGTTCAACGGTCGGCCGCTCACCAGTGCCGCGGTCAGGGCATTGTGCCGGAGCAGCCACCCGTTGGGGGTCGTCTCCAGGTACTGGCGCCAGTCGCTCTCGCTGTCGGTCAGCGAGGCGGGGGCGCGACGCTGCACGGGCAGCGAGAAGTCCGTGTGGGCCTGTTCCCATTCGGCGCGCAAGGAAGCTCCTGGAAGTGGAAGGCGGCAGGGAGTTCCGGGGAGGCTAGAGAACCTCGACGTTCGCGCCCGACAGCCGGTTTCGGCAGTCGAGGACGTAGGACGCGTATTCCTGGACCATGTCGAAGTTGAAGAGGGCGTGGTCCATGAGCAGTACCACCGCGTCGGCGCCGGCGATCTCCTCCGGGGTCGCGTCCACTCGGAGCACGGCCGGTTCCGTGTGGTCGCCCTCGGGGAGGTTGGGGTCGGCGCCGCGCACTTCGGCCCCCAGGTCGCGCAGAAGGCTGGCTACCCGCAGGGACGGCGATTCCCGAAGGTCGGTCGCGTTGGCCTTGTAGGTGAGGCCGAGCAGTAGAATCCGGGCGCCGTTGACGGGGATCCGTCGCTCATAGAGGGCGTCCAGGAGGCGCTCCACGACGTACTCAGGCATGCGCTGGTTCACCTCGGTGGCGAGTTCCACGAACCGGAAGGGGGTGCCCGTCTCCCGCTGGGCCTTCCAGGAGAGGAACACCGGGTCGATGGGCAGGCAGTGGCCACCGACTCCCGGCCCAGGGGTGAATCGTGTGAAGCCGAACGGCTTGGTCGCAGCGGCGTCGATCGCCTCCCAGAGGTTCACGCCGAGAGAAGGGGCGAGCATCGCCAGCTCGTTGATCATGGAGATGTTCACCAGCCGGAACGTGTTCTCCAACAACTTGGCCAGCTCGGCGACCTCGGGGCTGGAGACCGGCACCGTGATGTCGAACACGGTGTCGTAGAAGCCCTTGATGGCGTCGAGGGACTTCGCGTCGATCCCAGAGACCAGCTTGGGCGTCTCCTCGAACGAGAACCGCTTGCTGCCGGGGGTGATGCGCTCGGGGCTGAACCCGACCAGGAAGTCCCCCGCCCGCAGGCCCGACGCCTCTTCCAGGATCGGCACCAGCAGTTCCCGCGTGGTGCCCGGGTAGCTGGTGGACTCCAGAACCACGGCCGCGCCCGAGCGCAGCTGTCCGCCCAGCGTTCGGGCGCAGGACTCGACGAAGGAGAGGTCCGGTGCACCGTCGCGCAGCGGCGTCGGCACGGTGATCACCGCGATGTCGTAGCCGCCGGCCAGCGAGGTGGCGTCGGTGGTCACGGAGTAGGCCCCGGAGTCCAGCACCGCGCGCAACTGGACGGAGGTCACGTCCTGTACGAACGACTCACCGGCGGCGAGCCGCTTGGTACGGTGCTGGTCGACGTCGTAGCCGACGACGCGATGGCCGCGCTCGGCGGCCCGCACAGCGAGCGGCAGACCGACGTAGCCTTGTCCGCCGATAACAACCCTCATGACGACTCCAACCGGGTAAAGGAGCAGCTGTGCCGCTCGTGTCTGTCGTGATGCCGGTGCACAACTCGGCCTCCACCGTCGGCGCCGCGGTTCGGTCGGTGCTCGCGCAGACATACGGCGACGTGGAGGTGCTGATCACCGACGACGCGTCCACCGATGACTCCTGGAGCCTCCTGATGGAGCTTGCCCAGCAGGATGAACGGGTCCTGCCGCAGGCGGCACCCGAGCAGGGCGGTGCGGGCCGGGCACGCAACCTTGCGATGGAGCGCGCCCGGGGGGAGTGGATCGCCTTCCTGGACGCCGATGACCTGTGGCTGCCGGGGAAGGTGGAGAAGCAGCTCGACTTGGGAGCCACCACCGGTGCACCCCTCACGTACACCTCGTACTACAAGATGGACGCCGAATACACCGGCGAGGCTGCCGATTTCATTCCGAACGGTCGCGTGGTCCGGGCGCGCGCCCGGGTCGACTATCGGGCGATGCTGGTGCAGGACCACATCGGGTGCTTGACCGCGATGTACTCCCGGAAGGTGCTGGGCACGCGGCTGATGCCGGAGATGCGGCGGCGGCAGGACTACGCTCTGTGGCTGTCGATCATGCGTGACGGCGTTGAGGCGCGGGGGCTGTCTGAGCCGCTGGCGGTCTACCGGTCCGGCCGCGTGGGGTCACTGTCCAGCAACAAACTGGCATTGGTCCCGTACAACTGGGAGTTGTACCGTCAACACGAAGAGTTGTCGGTACTCCGGTCGGTCGGGGCGCTGGCCGGTGCGACGTGGGCTAGCGTGCGGAAGTCGCGGATCTAGCTCGGTCGGCCGCTGTCCCGCAGGAACGCCTGAAGGAGCCGCCTGCGATCGTCCGGTGCCACGTCGTGCTGTCCTTCGCCGAGCGCCTGGCGGCCGTGGAGCACGCGGTGGTGGTTCAGGAACAGAAGGTCGCCGCCCTTGAGGGTGAAAACCTCCTGCCCGGCGATCAGCTGCGCCGCCAACTCCCGGGCCGCGTTGGCGTGCGGCTCGTCCATGCCGGACCGGGTGAGCATCTTGCCGGTGAAGCGGACGAAGCCGCGGTCGTGGGGCTCACCGTCCAGGACCGGGAACGGACGGAACTCCTCGCCGACGTCGGACAGCTCGAAGAACCGGCCGTAGGTGAACACCGGCTCAGCCAGCAGGTCGCGGCTGGTCTTCGTCAGGCGCTCCACAGCAGCACGGGCGTCGGACACGATGCTCGCGCCCCCGCCGAGCGGGTCGGGCCGCTCGCACAGGAGCGCCGTGTAGTCCGGCGGCATCGTGGCGTTGACCAGGTCGATGTGGTGCGCCTGGTAGCCCGTTCCGCTGGTCATGTTGGGGTCCTTGCCGGGCTGGGTGCCGATCGGCTTCCACAGCTCGTACCGCTGCAAGGGCTGGAACGGGACGGCAACTTCGGCGAGGATCGCCGTCACCAGGCGCAGGAACTGGACCTCGCCCAGCGCCGGCGCGACGTTCCCCAGGCGCACCACGGCACGGCCGGCACCCGCGGTGCTCAGCTTGGCGCGCAGGGCGGCCATGGTCTCGGCGAACTGCTGGACCGGGGCCAGCCCGGTCCGGTACCGCTCGATCGTGGAGGCCGCCAGGAAGGTGCCGTCCATGGTCGAGGTGGGGAGCGTTCCTCCGATCTCGACGAGAGCCTCTTCCAGCTCTCCCGGCAGATCGAGGAAGACGCCGTCCGCCGGGTCCGGCCTGCTGGGTGCCGCCGCGATGTCGAACGAGGACATGTGAACTCCTCTCCTGGGCCATCCTTCCGGCGAGTGCCAGAGGGAGGGCCTGGGGGTTGGTGCCCCGGCACGCCGTTGTGCCGGGGTCTTACATGGCGCCGCTCCTGTGGGCGCCTCCGCCCGTCTGACCGAGACAATCTGAGGGCGGAAATCTGCTTCACCAAGGGGAGGTTGCGCTAGCACCCAGGCCAGGCCCGCGAACATCTCCTCTTCGGTGGCTTGCTCCAGGCCCTCCTGGGCCTCGTCGTCGAAGGTCGTCAACTGACCGGAGCCGAAACGCCGTTCACGAGAAGCGGCAGGTGGTTTTCGTGTTCCCACGAGTCCCAGGCGTCTTGAACGCGGCGACTCTGACCGTCGTTCATCACGGTGGCGACCTTGGATCGGGGCACCCAGTGCAGCCGGCGGATTTCCTTCGGCGGCCGGTGCAAGCGAACGATCTCGTTCTGCTCGGGCCTGATCAGCCCGCCGCTGTACACGAGGTCGATTCCCTCCGGGAACTTCGCTGCGGACACGTAATCCACGGCGAGGATGCTCCGGAGGGGTAGGACGAGGCCAGTCTCCGTTTCGAGGTGGCGACGGGCCGCGAAGTGCGGCAGCTCGCCCTGCTCGGCGCTGCCACCGGGGAGGGTAAACCCGTCCATGTACTCGGGATCGACCATGAGCGCCTCGATCCGGCCCGACCCCTCCGGGTCCACGCGGAGGACGAGAGCCTGCTGACCCAATCGCCTGCCCGGAGGGTTCTTCATGATGCCGATGTTGCTCAAGTGTGCTCCAACTGTCCGAAATTGACGTCGAGCCGCTCCCCGCCGGGGGGCCGGCGGGGAGCGACGCGCGCTCGACGAGGGCCTTCGCCGCCAACGCAGCCCTCGGAGCTGGCCGACAGGCGGAAGGAGGTGGCCGCCTGCCGGCCCCCATCCGCGCACCACGGATGGGGGTTTGAACCCCGCCGTCGAGGGGGCAGCGCCAACGACCTCGACGGCGGGAGTTGTAGGAGGGGATAGCTTGTTTCAGGCCGATTTGATGCCTCTGGACCGAATGTCGGCCCGAAGCATCGGGGCGACCAAGTTCGGCGGGGCGGGGTGGTTGTCGGACGCCGAGGACGCGGTGGAGGTCCGGGAATTGCGGAGTTGCCGCATTTGGGCGCCGTTGATCTGGGCCTTCAGGTCGCTCAACAGTGCGATGCTCAAGCGGAGTTCGAGGATGGGAGGTGGCTCGACCCCGTCGGGGTCGGGGCGTATGCCGAGTACGATCAGGCGCATCGGATACGCGACGGGATCAAGCCCACCGGAGTCCGAGGGGTCTACTTCCTGGACAATGATCCGGCTGCCACTCCAACTCGGCCCCGAGCTGACTTCCAAGGGGCGGAGTACAAGTGGCTCCTCGGGCAGGGTGGTTGGAGTCATCGTCGGCTTCCCCCTTGAGTGTGAAACAAACGACCTTGGACCCGTTGAGCTGGTCAATGTCGTCGGCGTGCCAGTGGGACAGGCTGTCCATCAGCTCGTAGCCGCGACCACCGGGGTCGGTGGGGGTAGCGCTACGCGGCATCGGGGGCCTGATGGACCAGTCCTTCACCTCGATCCACCAGGGACGCCCCTCCAGCGCGACGAAGGTCACCCGGCAGGGCGTCTCGGCGTGCACCAGCGCGTTCGTGACCAGTTCGCTAACCAGAAGCTCGGCTTCGTCAGACCTCTCGCCGATCTCTTCGCAGCACTGACGGACAAACCCCCGAGCAAGCGCCGCGGCCTTGGGATCGGCTGCGAAGTCGCGGGAACGGACCAGCCGGACGAGGCTGCTGAGGTGGAGATGGTCAAGCTGGATGGGCACAGCTCCTCCAAGATTTGCCGGAGGGGCTGCGCGCCATGGGGGACGCACTACACTCCGCCATTGGCTGGACGCGCTTGGTGCTCTCCCAGTGTGGCTTCGCGCGAAGTTCGCGCGCAAGCCCTTCGCGCGAATACTCCCAGAAATCACTCCCCAGGGGCATGTGCCAGGCGGGGGGCGATACCCTGCACCAAGGAACAGCCCTGAGGTCCCCGGGAGGAGGAGCCTTGTCCGTGAACCCGCAGGCGTCACGCACTCGACGGGCGTTCGGTCGGCAGATGCAAGCCCTTCGCGAGCAGGCCAGGCCGCGGGTGACCCAGAAGGCGGCGGGCGAGGCGATCGGCAAGTCGAGGGACCTCGTCTCGTTTATCGAGCGCGGTGGTCAGTGGCCGACCGAGGAGCAGTTGGGCATCCTTCTGAGGCTCTACGGGGCAGATGACGCCACGCACGCGATGATGGAAGCGCTCTACCAAACCGCACAGGAGGCTGTCGCGGTGTGGTGGATGGAGTACCCGGGTCTCCCGAAAGACCTCATCAAGCTCATCGAACTTGAAGATGTCGCCGAACGGGTCCTGGTCTACGGTGGCGGCACCATCCCCGGACTGCTTCAGATCCCCGAGTACATCCAGGCCTTGTTCCGCTTCGAATCGCAGGAGTTCGGCGCCGCCCAGTCGGAGTTGCTGGCTGAGGTCCGCCGCCTGCGGGGCGATGTGCTCACTCGCCACCGTCCTCTCGTGCTGGACACTCTGGTGGCCGCCGGCGCCCTCCGGGAGAACACCGGCGGGCACGACGTTATGCGCAAGCAGCTCGAACACCTGCTGACGATGGGCCGTCGTCCGAACGTCACCATCCGGATCATTCCGAGGGAGGCTCCGGTAGCCGCGAGTGCCACCGCGCCGTACTGCGTCTTCGACTTCCCGAGTGACCCCAGCATGAGGCAAGCGGATGTCGCGGGCGGGCAGGCCTTCACGGAAGACGCGAAGGCGGTTCGCTATGCGCGGCGGCAGTACGACTACCTGGCCGGATTCGCACTCTCGCCGGAGGACTCAATGCAGCACATCGAGCAATTGATCAAGGACAAGTGACATGGACAAGGGCATCCTTCGCTCCGCCGACCTCTCCGAGGCCGTATGGACGAAGTCGAAGCGGAGCGGTACCAGCGGGGACAATGCCTGTGTAGAGGTGACCCCCATCTTCGTCGGTGGCAGCCGACTCGGGACAGCCATGCGGGACTCCACCGACCCGAACGGTCCGGTGCTGTTCTTCTGGAACGGGGAGTACGAGGCGTACGTGGAGGCCATCCGCGACGGGCAGGAAGACCTGCTTGCCCCCTGAGCCCACAACTTGCAGTTGCCCCCGAGTCGATCTGGTCCGGCTCGGGGGCAACGCATTTCCGACCGAAGGTGCGCTTCAGTCTGTGGACAGGTCGAAAGCGCCCCGATCAACGTCCGGTAGCTCGTCGTACCCGTCCACGTAGTCAACGCCGTTCAGGTGGGCGGCGATCTTCCCTACCCCTCGCTCGCAGCGGTAGCGGGCGGCCCGACCGGTGACGCCCTGGAGCGTGCCGGCCTCCTCGTCCGGAACGTCGGCGCCGTACCGAAGCAGGAGGGCCTGGCGCTCACCGAGAGAGAGCGGAGCGGTCGCCCACCCCTGCCGGATGTCGGCGAGGTGGGCGAACAGCAGGCCGGCCGTCCGCTTGTCGACCGTGGCTTTGGGCATGTCGGCGTCGGGCGCGGTGGGGTTGCGGATCCCGTACGCCGCCTCGCGGTCCCAGACGGCGGGGAGCAGGTGTTCAACCAGGCGCCGGTCGTACCCGCTCACCGCTCAGCCCCCTCTACACCGAGGCGGGCGGCCTCGTACGAGGTGTGCCCGGACCGTCGTCGTGCTTCGGTGAGCCAGCGGTCCCGAAGCCGCTGGCCGAGCCAGCGATGCAGCAGGCCAGGGCCGCCGTCGGAGAGCACCTGTCGGACCTGTGGGGCCCGCTCGGCCGCCACCAGGCGGCCCTCCTGAAGCGCGTCGTCGTACTCCAGGGTGAGGCCGTAGTCACGGGAGACCGAACGGGCGATCGCCTGGGCGACGCTCTCGACCTGCGGCTCGGAGAGCACGGACCAGTCGACTGCCGTGGGGGCTTCGACCGATTCGAGGTCTACGAGATGCATCATCGGACCACCTCCTTGACGGGGGTGTGGCCGTCCTTGGTGATCGCCACCATCAGGCCGGGCGCCCCGGTGGTGCCCTTCGCGTGCCGCCACCAGGTCGACTCCGACTCCATCGAGGGCGGCTGGAGGAAGGTCCGCGGGCCATCGGTGTCCACGTGCTCGTGGTGAAGGTGGCCGGCCAACAGGAGATCGGCCTGATGCAGTGCAGAGTTCTTGTTGAAGGCCTGCCCGCGCCACCAGTCGAAGTGCTTGCCAGGACGCCACTGGTGCCCGTGGGCGTGGGCCACGGTGGTACCCGAGCAGTCAACGACCACGGTCAGCTCGTCGGTGTCCGGAACGTAGAACTCGACGTGCCCGAACTTCTCGGGGGCCAGAGCGGCGGCGTCCTTCACCGCGATCAGGGACTCCGTGTCGTGCGAATCGTCGTACCGCGTCAGACCCTTGCCGCTGAACCGAACGGCCTCACCGTGGTTACCGGGGACCGCAGCCATGGTTAGCCGCTCGGCCAACGGGGCGAAGGTCGTGAGGGCGTGGAGCATCACGCGGCGGGTGAGGCGGATCTGCTCATTGAGGGTGAGCTGGGTCCTCCAGGTGTTCGCCCCACCCTGGCTGACGAACCCTTCGATGTGGTCTCCGAGCCACCCGATGTGGACGTGGCCGATGCTGAAACGGCCCCGGTACAGCTCCAGCAGGTCTGCGGACCGGTTCAGGCCGTCGATCGTGCGCTGGAGGGTGCCGGACACGCCGTCACCGTCGACTTTGCCGAACTGCATGTCGCCGAGGGCGACGATGAAGGTGTGGTCGCCGCCGGTGAGCGCGTGGGGCACCCACGGCCGGTAGGTCTCGACGGCGGCCAGCAGCTCGTCCACCGGCGGACGTTCGGTCTCCGGGTCCTTGGTGCGGGTGAAAGCGAACTTGGTGGAGACGCCGAGGCCGCCACCCGGCATCGTCCACTCGGAGCTGCGGAAGCCGGTGGCCCGCCAGTCGGCCGGGTCGAGGCCCTGGGTTCGCAGGTAGGCGGTTGCGGCGTCCTCGGTCACGGTGTCCACCGGGCCGCGTACGGTCACCTCGGCGGCGTCGCCGGTCACCTCGATCTGGCGGGTGAAGTCCCGCTCCGGGTCGGCCGACCGGGGCGGGAACGAGGGGCCGACCGGCTTGGAGAGGAGTTCGTCGAGCAGGGTGTCAGTCACGCAGGCTCTCTTCCTGGCGCAGACGGCGCCGGTAGGTGCGAATGGTGGAGGCGGACACACGGTGGCCGTGCCGGCCGAGCATCCAGACGAGGTCGTCGGCCACGGTGTCCTGTAGGAGGTGGCGCAGGAAGGCCTCGCGCTCGGCGCCGCTCAGGGTGTCCCAGATGGCCTGGAGCCGCGGACCGGGCTTTCCGGGCAGGACGTCGCTCACTCGGCCTCCTCCGGGTAGACCAGGCCGAGGCCGCCGTCGTACTCCCAGGTGCCGTAGTACTCGCACCAGGAACGGGTGGACCACGCCTCGATCAGGTAGCGGCCGGGCCGGAGTCCGATCGAGCCGTAGTAGCCCTCATCGGTGTCCGCCTGGTGGAACCAGAGGTCGAGGCCATCTTCCGCGTGGAAGGCCACGTCGCATCCGATCTCGCCCCACTGGTTGAGGCAGTCGTCCGTGTGCTCGATGCTGAGGGCGTCCTCCAGCTCGTCCTCGACGAGGAGCCAGTGTCGCTGGCCGCTTGCCGGGACCTTGCCAGGGTGGATCACCGTGCGGTCGTCCTCGAAGGTCGGGGCGTCCGCGAGTTCGAAGAGGGTCAACTCGCCACCCGGTCCTGGTCGAGCTGCTCGACGGCGGCCGTCGCCAGCGCGGCCACCTGCACGAGGCCGGCACGGGCGACGACGGAGTCCGAGGTGGCGATGGCGGCGTTCAGCGTGGCCAGGAGCTCGGCGTCCCAGCCCGGTCGGCCGGCAAGTCCGCGGGTGACGGCGATGTCGGCCCATCGGTCGGCTTCGCGGCGGTGGTGCAGGCGGGCCCGGTCGGGCCGCAGGCCGCCGCCGAGCGGTCGGGGTTCGTCGTCCAGGAGCTGGCGCTCGGCGCGCACCTCGGCCAGGACGGCGGTTGTGGGGTCGGTCTTACGCGCCGGTCGACGCTTGGTGGTCGTGTCGGTCACTTCGACCGCTCCTTCTCGTAGATGTCGTAGAGGGCCTGGGCGCCGCCGGCCATGTACGTCTCGGTCATGTCTCCGGCGTACAGGCGGATGCCCTTGGCTGAGCGGAGCGCGCGGCAGACCTTCGCCATGAACTGGGCGCCCGCGTCATCCGGTTCGCCCCAGACCCACACCCGGGAGAACCCGGCGAACATCCGGCGGTGTCGGCCGAAGAACATCTCCGCCCCTGGTGCCGCTGTCGCGTGCCAGCCGATCTTCCGGGCGATGACTCGGTCGAGCTCCCCTTCGATGAGGTGGATCTCGTCGCCCGCCTCGTGAATCGAGTCGACGCCGTACATCCGCGGCGGGTCGCCCGGCAGGGTGTTGTACTTGCCGTGCCCGTGGTCGCGGTGGTTGTGGTCTTCCAGGCAACGGAAACGGATCGTCAGCGGGTGGCCGTCGTGGGCGAGGTAGGGGATGGCCAGCATGCCGCGGTACCGGCTGTGTCCGGGCAGCGGGTCAGCGACGACGCCAAGCCGGGATGTAGCCGCCTCGGCCGGCCCGATCCCTCGATCGGCCAGGTACAGTGCGGCGTCCGGCGTAAGAGCTGCCTGATAGCTGCTCGTTGCCTCCTCCAGCATCTCGCGTTGCGAGGGCGAGAGAGGCCGCAGTGGTTCGCGCTCCGGCAAAGTCGGTGCTCTCCTTCATCATGATCAAGCTGTAGGAATCCCCGCCCTCACCGCAGGAGTGGCACTTCCAGACCTGCCGGTCGAGGTTGTAGCTGAGGGACGGGGTGCGGTCGTCGTGGAAGGGACAGGGGGCCATGCCGATCGACCGCTGGTCGTTGAAGGCCACGTCGTAGTGCTCGAAGACGGCTTCGAGGGACGGCTTCTGGTCGTCGTCGTGCCAGCCGGAGGTCACGGGAGCATCCACTCCAGGTCGGCCATGTCGACCCCGAAGAGCTCTTCGACGGCGAGGAGCATCCAGGCGTCGAACTCGGGGTCTTCGAGGGCGTTGAGGAAGGCGTCGACCGCGAGGACGTCGCGATCGACGGTCACGCCGCCTCCGGGGGGAGGTCGAAGTACTCCTCGACGGTGGTCAGGACGTACGCCCGGCGCCAACTGGCACCCCGGCGGCGTACCGCGACGATCGCGTCCACGTCGGCGGGGTCGAGACCGCGGCGGCGGGCGAAGGCATCGCGTTCGCGGAGGGCTTCGGCGATGAACTGGGCGGGTTCGAGCTTGGCGTTCTTGGCCTCGATCACCACGAAGGGGCGGTGCCGGACGGGCGCCGGCCGCCGGACGACGTGATCGCCCTCGTCCTCAGCGCCGGTGAGCCGCAGGCGCTCGATGTCGGTCTTGTGTGCCCGGAGGCCGTCACGGAGTTCGGCCTCCCAGTTGGAGCCTCGCCTGCGGTTCCTGCGGTTTCGGGCCGCAACATCAGTCAACTATTGCAATCCTCACTTGTTCAGGGTGTCGAGCGGCGACCAGGGCCGGGACGTAGGCGGGGTGATCGGTTCGAGGCGCGGCTCTAGCGTGGAGAACCGGGTGCTCTCGGGGTGGCAACGCAGGGTGGCGTACCGGCGTGCGGTCGGGTCGCAAGGGCCCATACGGGCCTTGATCACCGCGATCCGGTACTCCAGCGAAGTCGGGTCGAGCGCGACGGAGAGGGAGAGTTCGGGCTTCTCGGAGAGGCCGCCCTTGACCTGATCGCGGCTCGGTGGCGCCCAGGGGTCGCTCTTGGCCTCCCACGACTTGTCCGAGGCGTGGTGCAGGATGATGACCGTCGCCCCGGTAGCGCGGGCAAGTTCGGTGACGCCGGACATCACGGCCATCTGCTCTTCGTAGCTGGACTCCGCGTTCTCGAAGTCCATCAGGTTGTCGAACACGAGCACCTGCGGGTAGTCGTCCCACAACTCGACGTACGCCTCGATCTCCTCGTCCACGGCCGGCCAGGTGATCGGCGAGCCGAAGGCGAAGGTGATCCGGCTGTGGGCCAGGGCATCGAGGTACGCCTGCCGGTACCGGCCGCCGGCCGCCATCCCGGCCGAGACCATCTCGGTCGTGTCCCCGGTCGCCATGGAGGCCAGCCGCGACGAGGCGGTAAAGGCCGACATGTCGGCCGAGAAGTAGAGCGTGGGGAGGCCCATCTGGGCCACCCAGTACAGGGCGAGCCCGCTCTTCTGGGTGCCGGACCGACCGGCGATCATGATGACTTCGCCCTGGCGAGGGCGGCAGCCGAGGTTGTAGAGGGCCTGGAAGGCCTCAACACGGGGGAGTTCGCGGCCAGCGTCGGCGTGCAGGGTGAGCGAGCGTCCGGGGGTGAGCACTCGTACGGCTCCAATCAGGGAGGGGAGGGGGCGGCGCGGAGGCCGCCCCCTGCTGCCGGCCGGGTGTCAGTCGAAGTCGGGCGCGTCGCTCACCGCGGACTGCACGGCGGCGTCGCGCTGCTCGGCGTACGCGATGACCCGGTTCTTGATCTCGGGGTCGGTCACCTGCCTCCACACCCAGGCCGGGTGCGAGCCCGGCTTCTTGGCCGGGACCTGGGTGACGGTCACCAAGACGGCGCTGCCGACCACTCCTTCGAGGTCCCGGGCGAGTACGGTCTGCTCGATCCGCTGGCCCTGGCTGACCTCGGGGGCGAAGGTCTTGAGCTGGTCGGGCGTCTTGAACACGGTCACGTCAGCGATGGCACTGTCCTTCGGACCGTTGGGGGTGGGCCTCTGCCGCTCGAAGCCAGAGACCTCCAGGAGGATCGCTACCGCGTCCTTCTGTTCGGCGGCCTTGAACCAACCGCCGTTAGCGGTCGGGAGGTTGTTGAGGGCAAACGTCACTGGCGATCTCCGGCCTGCCGATGAACGGCGTAGGGGATGGGGTTGGTGGTGTTCAGGGGGACGGTCAGCACGCCGACCGCAAGGGCCGCCACGACGGCCGCGGCGACGAGGAGGCGGGTCATCAGGCAGCTGCCTTCAGCGCCCGGCCCCGGGCCTTCCAGCTATCCATGACAGCTTGGTCGGCGAAGGCGGCCTGGTTGGTGGCCCAGAGCGCCTTCAGGGCGTCGGTGCTCGCGCACCGCTCGATCTGCTCCAGCAGGCCTCCGGTGGCGGTGTCCTGCGGGGGCGTGGGGCCCGATGCGGGTTGCGGGATGATCCGGGCACCCAGGCCGCGAACGATCGCCGCCGTACTCTGGGCTGCCTGTGTGGCCTCGACGACCAGCTCGCTCAGGCTCAGATTAGTTACACTCTCGCAATTAAGCCCAAAAAAAGAGGCTATATCCTGTTCGACCTGTTCTGCCGAGCCGCGAAACACGGCCCAACTGTCGTCGAGGCTCTTGCCATACTTGATGGTCACGGTGATGCGGCCCTCGTCGGCCATGGGTGCACCCCTCCTCTCACGTGGGGCTCGCGCCCCGCTGCTAGTTACACTATCTCAATCAGGCCGCAGAAGGAAACTCGGTTAGGGCACCCCTGCGCGCCCGCATGCCGCGGATGTCGAGGGCGAGCCGTGCCGCCTCCCAGCCGAGCCGCAGGTCCGCCCAGTACAGCGTGCAGTGCGCCTGCCCGGCCGGCAGGTGGATGATGACGCCCCAGTCCTGGTTGACGCCTGGGAGCGGGCTGTACGCGGCTGAGGCTGCGGAAGGCGAGAACGTCGTACGCTTCCACGCCTCGAAGGACTTGCGGTCCCGCTGGTCCACGGGGAAGGCTGCGTGGTCGTACAGCTCGCCCCGGCTGTAGATGGCGAGCTGCGAAGCCGCCTTCAGGGCGCCGTACGCCATGCTGCTGCCCGTCTTGAGGTCGCCGATCACCAGACCGTCGATGGGGCGGCCATCGGGCCCGGGGCCGTCGTAACGCAGGATCCGGTCGGCGGTGCCGGCTGTGCCGAGTTCGTCGATCACGACGAACTGCTCGACCGCGACCACGTCGAAGGCCATGGTCGCCACCTTGTAGGCCGCCATGTCCGCGAGGTCGGCAGCGGAGGCTCGCGAGGGCAGCTCCTCGCCCCGGTCGACGTACTCGCTCAGCGTGTGCAGGTGGGTGCCCCGCTCGCGCCGGTCGTTGGCTCCAGCGATGTTCACCGCGGCCTCGGCGGCGGCATCGAGCGCGGCCCTTCCCTCGCGGCCTGCCGGGTCCAACTCTTGCAGTCCGGTGAGTAGGGATGGCTGGCGCGAGGCGCCGAGCAGGGTCATCCGCTTGCCCCAGGCCGTCAAGGCCGACTTGTCCTCGATGCAGTCGATGTGGGTCGTCGTCCGGGTGAGGCCGCGAGGCCGGCCGCCGGTCTTCGGTACGACGAGGGGCCGTCCCCGCCCGTCGCGCGGAACTTCTCGGTTTGCCGGGAGGCCGGTGAGGTGCAGTGTCAATCCTGTTCCTTATGGTCAGATCAGAGTCTTCAAGTAGAGCCGGATTCGGTCGCCGCCCAGGATCTCCGGTTCACACTCGTCCTGGTCAAGAAGACCGAGCCCCCAGCTCTTGGCAAGGTCGAGCACGAATCGAAGATCGTCAATCGCGTGTCGCGGATCAACCGTCACATGGAAGTCGAGAAGGTCGTTGTCGATGTGGAGCCAAACGCCACCATTTTTCGACTTCATGGCGGGATCTTCCGCCAGGTGGCTGCGCTGCATGCGCAGGCTCCTCTCCCCTTTCGCTGGGCACACTCGTGCCCAGCGCGAACTACTCGGTAGTTCGAAATTGTACGTTGCGTTAAGCAAAGGTCAACTTATCGCAATGTGACAGATGACTCACGGGTGGGGGGAGGGGCATGAAGTCGGTCATGTATGGCTGGCCGGCCATACGGTAGCCCGGGTGTCGCCGGGAATCCGGTGGCTGTTGTCAGTGGGCTCTGCAAGACTAGTCGTCGTGTTCATCCAGCCTGGTCAGAAGCCCGAGACCCTCGTATCGACCGTGTCCCGCTACGGCAGGGGCGGTCGGTGTGGCATGTCAGACGAATACGGATACGACGACGCCCCAGGCGATCGGTTTCAGCCTGGGGCGCAGGTGCGGGGCAACAGAGAAGGGGCCCCTGCGGGCCCCTGCCTGGTGTCGCTGTCACCTGATGTCTAATTGTTTCGAGGGGCTCGGATGAGGTCAGTGTCTTGTTCCTCTCGGGGAACATAGAAAAAGCCATCGTCTGTGTCAGGGACATAGTGAACGACGAGTCCGTCGTCCTTCAGCATCTTTTTCCAGGAATCCAGGCGCCCCTGGTCAACCTCGCTGAGATCGCGGCCTTCGCGCCGTCTGGATTCGAACCGAAGCATAATCACCGGGTAAGCCCAGCGGTGCTCCTTTTTCACTGTCCAGGGAATGAGTTCCTCGCCCCTGGCGATCTTGCGCGGCAATCCGCTGCGGGATCGGAATGAAGCCCACATTGAGACGGTCGTCTCAATGTTGTACTTTTCCAGGTACTTCGCGACCATCCACTTGTAGTCCCGGTCTTCGTCGACCAGCCAGCGAATAGCCTCCTGCTTGTCCTGCACCAGACTCTTGGCGGGCATGTAATCCCCTTCCCGAATCAATCCCCCTCGCGGCCAATGTTGCAGCCGTCATTGAACCTCTACGATGGCATGCAAGAGTTGAACACGTCAAGCGAAGGGGACGTCCAGTGGTAGAGAAGACGATCACCGTCCGGGTCTGCAACATGTGCGAAAAAACCGACCGTGCGGTACGAAGTTACACTATTGCTGAAGGAGGTCGAAACCTGAGGGTCGACCTCTGCGAGGAGGACGCCGGACCGATCGAGAGGCTGATGGCCACGGGCGAGCGCGTCGGGGAGTCGCCGACGAAGCCCGCCCGCTCGACCGCGAGGGTGAAGAAGGCTGCTCCGGCGAAGAAAGTGGCCTCGGGAGCGACTCGTCGCGGGGCGAAGGTCATGACAGTGGAAGAGATCGAGGCGCTCCGCCGCCAGTCGTGAGCATGAAGAAAGGGCCCCACCGAACCGGCGGAGGTTCGGTGGGGCCTGGGCCTTACGTGGGGTCGGACTCGTCCGGCGCGACCACACCCAGCGCGGTCAGGATCTGTACCGCCAGCGCGATCTCAGGGCGGTCGGCATACGCAACGGCCAGGGCCGACACGATGACGCCGATCAGAGCGAGCACTGCGCCCGCACGGGAGCGGTACCGTACCGGCAGCAGGCTCACGAGGGTGACGGGCTTGAAGCCCGGCGTCTTCAGCTTGCTCATCGGCCGGCCTCCTTCTGGAGCAGGGCCCATCCTCGTGCTCCGATCGCGTAGTCCTTGGAGACGCCCCGGGACTTGAGATCCTGGTGCCGGTCATGGAACCGGGCGACGGCGTTCTGGGTGGCGGGGCCGTAGTAGTCGGTCACCGCGCCGGGGATCGGACCGTAGCCCGCCTTGAGCAGCAACTCCTGGAGCTCGCGTACCTGGGGGTGTCGGACGCCCGGCTTCACCCCGGCCGCCAGCGCGACCAGGGCGCCACCGCCACCACCGTTACCGCCGCCGCCCGGGGCGGGCATGCCGGCCTGCACCCAGGAGTACAGCTTCGGGCCGGGGCAGAGGGTGGCGAATCCGTCCTTGTGGCCCCGCTTCGCCAGCGATCGGCCGGCCCGTGCACACGTCTCGTCGTACAGGGCGCGGGCGGCGTTGAGAGCTGCGGCCGAGGGCGCCTGGTCGCCGCCGATCGCGATCTGCACGCCGAACGCGGAGCGGTTGTGCCCCGGGCAGTGGGCGCCCTGGAGGTTCCAGCCGCGGCCCTCGTAGATCGCGCCGTCCTGGTCGACGACGAAGTTGTAGCCGATGCCGGCCCACCCGTTTCCGAGATGCTCGCGCTCGATCGCCTGCGGGACGGCGTTGCCCGTCCGGCCGACCGGGTCGCCGCCGTCGTAGTGGACGTAGAACTCGGTGCGCTCGGACTGCGCAACGTTGTTGGGGGTGCCGTTCCACGGCTTCGCGCCCCAGGAGCCGCGCGAGATGATGTTGGCGCTCAGTCTGTGCCTCCAGGCAATGGGAAGCCCCCGGCGCCGGGCGCTCGGGGGCTGGTACTTCCCGGTCCGCTCCAAGGAGCGTCGGGCGGTGGTCAGTTGGGTGTTTGCAGGTGGGAATCGAGTCGCTCGGCAACGGCGAGGCGCTCGGTTCGCTCGTGAGCGATCTCACGGCGCAGGTCGGCCAGCTCGGCGCTGTGGCGCTGCTGGCCGTCGAGGACGAGGTCGAGGCGGTCGATGACGTGGTCGACGTCGTCGCGAAGGTTGGTGCCGTGTGAGTTCGCAACTTGTTCGCGGACCTCGGCAACCGTGCTGCTCTGGCGGCGCACGAGTTCGACCAAGACGCCGGCCAGGGCGGCGGTGATGGCGCCGCCGGCCGACACGAGGGCCACCTGGACGGCGGGCTCGATCAAGCGGTTGGGCCCTCCAGGCGCTTCTCCAGCTCCCTGATCCGGCGCTCCTGATCCTGTACGACGGGCAGTAGCGCGAGGCCGAGGAGGTCGTAGCGGACGCTGTCGATCCGGCCCTCTTCGTCGCGCACGACGATCTCGGGGAGGGTCGCGTCGACCTCCTCGGCGATCAGACCGACCTCGTCGCGTCGGCCTTCGATGTGCTTGCCCTCGTCGTTGACGGTTGGCTTGCGGTCGTAGATCCGCGGGCGAAGGGCGAGGACGTTCGCTGGGTCGATCTCGATGTCCCGGACGTTCTCCTTGAACCGGATCGAGGAGGTGTTCCGGCAGAAGTTGTGGTTTCCGTCCACCCAGACCGCGTACCACGTGCTGCCCGTCGGTCCGTAGGAGTGCGGACGGTCGCTCCCGTTGGCACGGTTGATCGTGCCCCACGACTCCAGGTACTGGCCGTGCCAGTGGTCGGTGGGTGGGAACTGGCCCGGTCGACCGAGGATCTGGTCCCACCAATGTGCGTGGTCGGTGGGCGGGAACTGCCCCGGTACGCCGAGGAGCTGGTCCCACCAATGCTGGTGCCAGGTCGCGGGGAAGTCGTTCGGCTTGCCCTGGATCTGGTCCCACGAGTGCGCATGCGAGGCTGGCGGGTAGTTGCCGGGCTTGTCGGAGATCTCGCTCCAGGAGTGACCGTGCGGGGCGGGGGTGAAGACGGCGGGCTTCTCAATGATGGTGCCCCAGGTGACGGCCGGGGCCAGGGTCGTCCAGGCCGAGCCGCTCCAGTACTCCCAGGTGCCGCTCGTCCGGTTGAGCCCGAGGGTGCCAAGACGGGGGGTTGCCGGCCGGGTGAGCGCGGTCCAGGCGCCCACGTGGGTGCCGACGTACTGGCGGGCGTCCATTACCTGGGCGGCTGCGATGGTCGTGCCGGAGGCGAAGACGGCGACGGTGGCCAGGGGGATCTCGTAGACCCCGGTGTCGGTCTGGGTGAGCGCCGGGGTGCCCGATCCTGGCGTTCCCTTCACCACGCTGATGGTGATCTCGTTCGCGGCCGGGTCGAGCCGGAGGACGACGCGGTCGACCCGGCTCGCGGCGTCGGCGGCCGGCATCGTGATGGTCTCGACGGCGGTGGACAGGATCGCGTGGCCGCGCACCAGGGCGAAGCCGGGGGCGACCTTCACGTTCATGCCGGTGCTGTCCGCCGTGACGCGGAATGCGGTCGAGTCGGCGGAGGCCGCGACCCCGGAGTCCTGGAGTTCGCGGAAGAGGTAGGAGTACTGGCTCTCGCTCGCGGCCTGACCGTCGAAGGGGTAGGAGGTGATGGCCAAGAGGTGGTGGGTCCTTTCTGCCGGTCAGAACACCGCTCCGCCTTCGTCCGCCAGGATCAGCTCGGACTGGGTACCGACCAGGAAGCGGACCTTCCCGTAGGACGCGGAGGGCAGCCGAGTTCGAAGCGTGACGCCGAGGGTGACCGGTCCGGCCGGGGCGTTGTTGATGTAGAAGTCGGTGGACAGGCTGGCCGCCGTCTGCGTGTCGTCGTTGAAGACCGGCACGTTGAACTCGCCGACCACCTTCCCGGTGTCGGCGGTGATGGTCGTGCCGGCGTCCCAGCGCACGGAGGTGACGGCCTGCTGCTTCGCCTGCCGTACCGAGGAGTCCCCGGTGCCGTCGCCGTCCACGAAGGCGATCCGCAGGCCTACGCGGTAGACCCGCTTGGCCTCCGCGGTGAAGGTGTGGGTGTAGACGAGGGTCCTGGTGTCGCCGACGTGCGGCGTGTCCTCCAGGATCTTGATGGTCACGATTCCGCGGGGCGTCTTGTCTTCGAAGGCCACCCGGCGCCACGGGCCCCAGCCGCTGTTGTTGCCTCCGCGCACCCATTCCTGGTGCGGGCTGGTGGGCGAGTGCACCATGCTCCACCACTGCCGGACGTCATTGCCCTGCCATTTGCGAGTGGTGACGAAGCCCCACTTGCCGCCGAAGTCCCAGCCGCCCTCGGTGCTCACGGTGTTGGTGAGATAGAAGCAGGACTCGCCCTCCGGGTAGGTGGAGGGGTGGTCCGTCTGCTTGCGGGCGCCGAGCTCCAGCATCCGGGCTCCGGCGGGTGCCGCCTCGGCCTTGCGCTCCAACGCGGACACGCGCAGCTCGGTGTTCTGGGCCTGCTGCCTGTTGGCGGCGTCGGGGTTGAGGCCGGTCGGGTCGCCGATTAGTGCTCCGGCCTGGAAACCCTGTTCGTCCGCCTTGATCAGCAGGCCGGTCACGGTGGAGGTCATCTCCTGGCCGCCGACGACGACGGTGACCTGGTCGCCCATTCCCCAGTCGATTCCCAGCCGCATTGAGCTGTCCGCCACGGGGATGGCCTGTACGGAGGTCCCTGTGTACCCGGCATCGGCGAGCGCCTCGGTGCCTGCCTGCCGGAGTTCTTCCGGGTCGGAGGTCTGGCGTTGGTCGACGAACCGCTCGATCCGGCGGCCCCAGTCGGCCTCTGCGGCGGTCGAGGCGTCGTTGTCGACGGCGACGATCGTGCGGGCCTCCAGGTCTCCTTGGCCAGCGACCAGCACGCGGGTGACGCCCGGAGGGGTGACCGTGACCCGCTGTCCGGCGAGGGTGCCTGCCTCCACGTCGAGGCGGATCTCCCTGGAGCGGTCGGTCACGGCGTACGTCTCGAAGACGAGTCGGTCACCGCGCTGGACGATCCTGAACCCGAGGTTCGCGACGGTGGCGATCTCGGTGAGCAGGTCGCCCAGGACCGGGAACCGGGCGGCCTTGGTGATGGTCGGGCCCCGACCCTGGCTCCCGCCCATGTAGAGCCCGGCCTTGCGCCGGGGGGCTGGCGCGTACTGGCCGCAGTTGGCGTTGACGAAGTCGTGCATGATCGTCTCAGCCGGTCCGGTGCGGATGTCGTGGCCGGCCTTCTGCGTGGACGCGTCCGGGTTGGATGGCTCCGGCCAGGCGAGCATGTCGGCCAGGGCGACGGTGTCGGAGACGCCCTCGAAGACGACGCTGCCGCGCTGGTCCTCGGGAGTGGCCGCGTACTCGGGCCTCGTCACCGGACCGGACATCAGTACGTCGTCCGGTCCGGTGACGATCAGCCCGGCGCCCGGCGCGCGCAGTGCGGTGGCGAGGGGGTGTTCCAGGGGCAGGGTCAGCTTCCAGGTGCCGACGTTGTTGAAGACGTCGTGGAGCTCCAGGGAGAGATCCTCCGGCCTGATGAGCCCGAGGCGGGCCAGGTTGCGGTCCCGCACCTCCACGGTGAGGTCGCTGAGTTTCAATCAGATCACCATCCAGCGTCGGGCCCGCCAGGAGCAGGAGATTTGGGACGCGGCCGTCGTGTCGAGCAGCTCTGCCCTGGCAGTACTGGTGCCGGGCGGGACGACCCAGAAACGGGGCGCGGGCGCCAGGTTCGCGTACCGGTTGACGCCCTTGCCGTCCACGACCGTGGCTTCCCGGCAGTCAATGATCAGCTTCTCGTCGGCCGCCAGGGTGCCGTTCCAGCGCAGCGCCTCCCCGTTCGCCGAGACGACATGGAGATCACGGCCGGGTCCGGTCACCTCCCAGACGGGGTACGCGGGCACGTCTCCGTCGTTCGGGAGGAGGATCGTGCCGATGGCCTGGCTGGCGGCAACGGGCAGTGCCACCAGATCGGACAGGAAGCTGCGGGTGCCGGCGTCGCCCTTGACGGTCTGGGTGGTGACCGCCGAGGCCGTGAAGTAGGGGTCGCCGGCCCGCAGGGTGATCGCGGTCTGGACGTCCAGGGCGCCGGAGAGGGTGTACTCGCCGCCGCCGACGCGGTGGACCTTGGTAGTCCAGCGGCTGCCGTCGTCCTCGATCAGGGCGAGCGTGCACTCGCCGGTCATCATCCGGGCCAGGCGTCCGATGAGCTCCCGCAAGTGGGCGCGGTCCCGGCCGACGATGTCGAGGGGGAGGTCGATATCGCGGCCGAGGACCCGCTTGTTGCGGTACCGGGAACCGTCGCCGGCGCCTTCGAGCCACTGCACGGTAACCGGAGGCAGGCCGAGGCCGGTCGCCCCGGCCACGGCCTGGATGCCGTACCCGGTCTCCGCGACCTCGTTGAGGTTCAGGTCGTCAAAATCGCTCTCCAGGATGAGAGTGGTCAAGAGCTCACCACCCCACCATCCGTGCACGGCTTGCCGCGGCGAACAGGTCCTCTTCCGAGGAGACCGAACTGCCCGGAGCTGCGTAGTAGTTGAGGACCCGCGTGACGGCGCCGCCGGTGTTCGTGCCGAGCCCGTTGGCGACGGCCGCCGAGGCGGCGCGAGCGGTGCGGGAGTAGTCCGCGGCGCTGGGGCGTGAAGTGATCGCGCCCACGGCCTTAACTACCCGGTCGGATTCGCCTGAGATGCCTCGGGCGAAGCCGAGACCGACGAAGCCGCCGAGCTTGGTGAAGACCCGCGAGGGGGAGTGAATGCCGAGGTCGGTCCGGACCCGCTTCACCATCGAGTCGGAGATGGACGTCATCTGGGACTCGATGGCGCCCTGCTGGCTCGCCAGGCCCTGGGCCAGGCTCTCGCCGAGCGAGGCGCCGTGCGCGTACATTGCCGAGGTGGGCAGGTCGGTGCGGGGAATCGTGCCGGTGAGGTCCGCGAGCGAACTGCGGACGGTACCGTACTCGGACTCCAGGCCGGAGACCAGGCCGCGGATGATGATGCGGCCGGCGCCCCGGAGCAGGATGCGGTCCTTCTTCGGCGGGCCCTTCCAGTCGGTGAGCTTGCTGGTCAGGTCCGACAGGGTGGACTTGACCGAGTCGAACTTCGACTTGATGCCGTTGATCAGGCCCTCGATCAGCTGCTTGCCCGCGTTGAGCAGGGTCGAGCCGATGTTGCTCAGGGCCTCAATGGCCTTGCCGGGGAGCTCTTTGACGAAGCCGACCGCCGAGGAGACGCCTGCCTTCACTGCTTCGCCGATGCCGTTCCAGGCACTGGAGCAGAAGTTCGAGATGCCGTTCCAGGCGGTTTCCCAGAGGGACTTGATCCACCGGAGGCCGTCGTCGATGAACCCCTTGACGCCGGATATGAAGAACTGGGCGCCACCCTTGATGGCGTTCCAGATGCCCTCGCCGAATGCCTTGATCGCGCCCCAGGCGGCTTCCCAGCCGCCCTTGAGTAGGGCCATCCCCTTCTTGAGGATGCCGCCCATCGCGAGGACGAGGACCGCATCGAAGATGCCCTTGATCAGCTCCCAGATGCCCTGGAAGAACTGCTTGATGCCCTCCCACATCCGGCCCCAGTCGCCGGTGAACAGGCCGGCGAAGGTGTTCCAGATGCCCATGATCACGTCGACCGTGCCCCGGAAGATGTTCTCGACGGCATGGATCGCGGTGATCAGGGTGTCGACGAGCATCTTCGCGACGAACTCGATGGCCGGCGCGAGGACGGGCATCAGCACGTTGACGACCGCCAGCAGTGCTTCGAGCAGCGGCTTCGTGGCCTCCGCCAGCCCCGCGAAGGCCTCCGCCAGGGGCGGCAGGCACTCGGCGACGAGGCTCTGGAAGATCCCGACCAGCGGGGTGAGGATCGCCGTCAGAAGCTGGAGCAGAACGGCGATGACCGGCTGGAGGGCGGTCATGATCGTGACCCAGGCCTGGGCCACGATGGCGAGGATCGGGGTGAGCCCGGAGGAGAGCTGCTCGATCAGCGGGGCTACGGCGGCCAGGATCTGGCCGAACAGGGCCGCCGCGATGGGCAGGACGGCCGACAGCGCCTGGAAGGCGCCGCCGAGCAACTCGCCTACTATGGGAACGAGTTGGGCAAAAAAAGGTGTGAGCTGCTGGATGGCGGCGGTGAGGGCGCCGCCCAGGAGCTGGATGATCGGGATGATCGCTGGCGCGAGGGCCGTAAACGCGTTCGCCAGCGGGATGAGGGCCGCTGCGACGAGCGGGCCGAGCATTGTCGCGAACGCACCGACGACCTGCATCAGGGCGCCGAGGGCCTGTCCGACCGGCGCCATGGCGGGCGCCAGAGCGGTCACCGCGGCCTGGAGCCCGGTGAACATCGCCGTGACCCCTTGGGTCACGGCGGGCTGGGCCAGGGCCGAGGCTACGGCGTCGAGCGCCGTCCCGATGGTCTGTCCGACCTGCGGCAGAATCGTTTCTGCAAGCGCCGCGAACTCGGTGAAGAACGCCTTGACCGCCGGACCCGACTGGGTGGCGATCCGGTTCATCGCCTCGTGGGCTGCGGCGAAGACGCCGATCAGCCCGGCCTGGAAGCCGGGGCTGTCGACAGCGGCGTGGATGCGCTCCAGCGTGTCGGCCAGCACGCCGAGGCTGGAGCCGCCGGCTGCCTCCGCAGCGCGGGCGATGCCCGCGAGGATGCCTCCCGTGTTGGAGAGGACCGACCCCAGGTCCCGGAGGGACTGGATCCCTCCGTCGATCCACCCCTTGAGCCGGTCGTCGCCCTCGGAGGCGGTGAGGAACGCGGAGAAGCGTTCCGAGATGTCGACGAACCACTGCGCGAGCGCGGGCAAGTAGCTCGTGCCGACCTTGCCGAGGACGGCAATGATGTTCGCGAAGGCGCTGGTGCCGCCCGTGGCGATGTCGATCGACCCCGCGAGGTCGACGAACATCTGGTTCAGCGCGGGGTCGAGCGCGCCCTTGAGGCCGGTGGCCAGACCGCCGAAGAAGCCGCCGAGCTGGTCGGCCGTCCTGGCGACGCCGGCCGTGAACTCCGGGAGGAGCTCGTCGACCATCGCGCGGATCGGCTCCGCGGCCTTGGCCCAGAACTTGGCGCTGATCGTGTCCTGGAGGCCCGAGAGCTGGCCCTTGACCTCCGGGAGGACCTTGTTGAAGTCGCGGAAGGCTGCGACGGTGACGCCGAGGCCGACCGCCATCCCGCCGAGAAGTCCCGGCAGGAGAAGGGAACTTGCGCCGATCTGCGCCAGTGACGCGGACAGGGCGGCCAGGTTCGAGGCGGCCGAGAGGCCCCACCCGGCGAGGCCGGCGATTGCCAGCGCCAGCGAGCCGATGATCGGCACGCTCTTGTCGAGGTTCTTCAGCGTGTTGCTGAGCCGCTCGAACATGTTGTTCAGGACCCGGGCGCCGCTCAACGCGGCCAGCGCGGTTGCGACTTTGGTGACCGCGCTGTTGTCGAGCTCGGGCAGGATCGGGACGGTGCGCGGCCGGGTGAGCACCTGGAGGCGCGCGGAGAGCAGGGCCCCGGAGCCGTTGGCGATGTCGGGTTCTACCTTGACCTTCAACGGGGAGACGTCGTCGGCCCAGTCCTTGAGCTTGCGCTTGGCCTTGTCCGCGGATCGCTCGTCGAGCTCCAGCTCGATCCGGCCGGCGGCCTTGAGGTCGTCGACCTCGAACCGGACCTTCTGGCCGTTGGCCCGGTACTGGAGCTCACGGGCCGCGTTGCGGACGGCGGTGGCCATCCCGTCCGTCGAGATCGTCGTGTAGAAGCGGATCTTGCGGGCGTCGGCCTGCCGGTTCCGTGCGTTGATCTTGCGGAGCTCGGAGATGAACTCCCGGCTCGCTCCCGACATATCGACCTTCGTGGCGACGGTGAGCTTGAGCTGGCGCTCGATCCGTTCGAGCTGTGCCCGGGCCTCCTCCTTCGTGTCGGAGGTGTCCGGCATGACCTTGACGGCCACGCGGCCGACGACCTGGGTCTGAGCCATCCCCACCTCCTACCTTCCGGTGAGCTGCTGGTAGATGGCCGCGACGGTGACCGGAGGCCTGGAGCCCGTAGACTTGTCGGGTGCCTTCGAGGCGGGACGGGGCCACGGCGGGATCTTCGGGGCTTTGCCCCTGCCCCACTGGCCGGTGGCCCGGGTGTTGACGTTGACCGCGTCGTAGAGGTCGGCGATCAGGTGGCGGTCCTGGCCCCACCCGAGGAGGTGCCGGCCGCCGGCCGCGAGTGCGGCGGTGAGCGAGGTGTCTGGGAGCCTCTGCACCAGGGCGAGGACGAGTGCGGGCGAGGGCCCGCGGCCCGCGATCACGTCGGCGAGGTCGACGCCGAAGTGGAACAGCAGGTCCGCGTACAGGCCCTCCCCGTACTCGTCGATCAGCCCTGCGAGGCCGAGGCTTCCCCCACCTGTGCGCCCTTGGCGTACCGGTCGAAGATCTCGGCGAGCACGGCCAGGTCGCCGCTGACGGCGGTCAGCAGCTTCTTGGCCTGGGCGGCGTGCTCGGCGACCAGCTTGATCGCGTGGGACAGGAGCTCTTCCTGGTCCGCGTCGTCCTCGCCGAGGCGGTCCTGGAGCGCGGTGAGCTCCTCGCGCTTGGCCTTGGGCAGTCGAAGCGGGTTGAGCAGACGGACGACATCCTCGCCAACGGTGATGTCCGTCGATCCGTACTTGGACTCCGCGGCGGCGCGGATGTCGTCAAGGGAGTACTGGGCCATGGGGTGCGACCTCCAGGTCAGGAGAGAAAGGGGGAAGGGAGGAGGGCTGGAGGTCTCAGGTCGCCTTGCCGGCCGCCCAGGCGCTGCCGTTCCAGAAGGCCGAGCTGGAGTCGCCGAGCTGGACGTACTTGCCGCCGGTCCAGGCGGTCGCGGGCGAGGCCGAGACGGCCGCGAGCGCGGCGATGTTGGCCGGGGTGACGGCGCCTTGCGGGCTGAAGACGCCCGGGGTGCCGGCCGTTGCGCCGGTGGCACCGACGTTGCCGAGCGGGGTTACCGCGTACGTCCAGGTGTTGGAGCTGAAGGCCATCGGCTTAACTCCCAGCGGTAGCCCTGCGAGGGTTTCCGTGTCCGCGATCGACATGTCGTCTGCGCGGTAGATTTCCGCCTTCGGGGCGTAGAAGGCGAAGTGGTTCTCGCCGTCGATGAAGACGGCGAGGAAGGCCGACTGGGTGGGAACGGGATCGGCGGGCACGCCGATCGAACCGTCCGGCAGCATCGGCGCATTGGCACCGAAGTACAGGCGGAGGCCGATCGTGTCGAACTGCTGGAGGGTGAAGGTCATGGTCTCGACCCGTGCGCTGTACTTGGTGCGTAGGCTCTTGTTCTGGAGGCTGCCGATGGTGGTGGCCTCGCCGCCTTCGGACGCGATGGCGAATACGTCCTCCAGCGAGGTGTGGCCGACAGGCTGCCACGGGGAGACGGGGACCAGGAGGTCGGTCGGCATCGCGGTGCCGACTGGGGCCGTCAGGAAGTTCCCACTTCCGACGACCAGCGTTGCGTTGTCGTTGAGCGCCAAGAAGAAACGTTTCTGCTTTCGGGCATAAAAAAACCCCGAGGCCGAAGCCTTCGGGGTTCGCGGTGCGGGTGGGGTTAGGGGGAGAAGGGGCGCTGGCGCGGGCGTCGGATCTGGATGTCGTAGATCGCCTCGTAGCGGGTGACGCCGGTCGGCAGGTCCGCGTACTGGACGGGCCCGGTGGCCGTGGCCCAGTCGGCAGCGCGCCGGGGGGCGCTGTTCATGTCGACCCGGATGATGTGGCCGAGGCGCGGGTACACCTGCTGCTTCAGCCAGGCGTCGCGCAGAACGACGCGCACGGCCTCCCCGAGGATCGCGGCGTCCTCGTCGCCATCGGGGTCCGGGGCGAAGGTGTGGACGACCACCCTCGCGGCATCCGTGAATCGGGTGTCGCCTTGCCACTCTCCCCAGGTGGGGTCGCGGCGGACCAGGACCAGCGGGAACTGCTGGTGCAGGGAGATCAGGGTCTGGACGGGAACGCCCGGGAGGCCCTCGCGCAGGACGGCCAGGAGCAGGTCTTCGACGGGGGAGAGTTCGGCGAGCGCCCGGACGTGGTCGGGGAGTCCGGCCATCAGAGCTTCACCTTGCCCTTGCGCTTCTTCGGCAAGCCGGCCGCGCGGGCCAGGATGAAGAGGCCTTCGGCGGGCGGGATCATGACGAGGAACTTGTTGCCGTCCTTGTCCTCGCGGACGGCGACGGACGCCGCGCGACCGTACTCGATCGACAGCGCGGCCTTCTGGCCGCGTTCGTCCGAGAGGATCACGTACCTGTCGACGGTACCGGCGTCCACGTCGATCTCGGCGTGGCCGTCCGCGCGGTGCTGGACGAGTAGTTCCTCGGCCCGGACGGCGATCTCGAACGTCACCTCGTCGAGCGCCCGCTGGACGCCTGGCAGTTCGGCAAGCCGCTTGGTGAACTTCTTGCCGCCGGACCGGTCGTAGATCACTGCCATCAGGGCCGCTCCCGGATGTCGATGGACCAGTGCCGGGTACGCCTGGTGCCGTGGTGGTAGGCGGGGGGCGAGACGATGTCCCACTGGCGGCCGGCGTACTCGACGCGGGACCAGAGCGAGACGCCTTCGAGGTGGGCGTCCACGATCATCCGGGTGACGTTGATCTGCTGCTGGCCGGGGACTTCGGCCCGGGCCGACCGCTGCGGGATGAAGGCGGCGCGGACCTCGATCGGCCCGGCGGGGTCGGCGACCGTCACGGCGTTGCCGCGGTGGTCGACGGTCTCGACCGTCCGCCAGACCCGGGCCCGTTGGCCTCGACGGCGTTGCACGCTCACCAGGGCCCCCGATCGTCGGCGAACAGCGGGAAGCGGTCGCCGCCCGCGTAGTCGACCGGAACCGTGCCGGCCGCACCGGGGCGGATCTTCGAGGACCAGGCCGACACGACGACGCTGGTCAATCCGGGCCTTCGGCCTGCGAGTTCGGCGAGAAGTCGGATCTCCTCGCGGGTGAAGTGGATGGTGCCGGCGTCCCTGCCGATGTCGGACCAGGTCAACGTCTCGTCGCCCGCGCGGCTCTGGGTGTAGCCGTGCGGGTTGCGCAGGTAGCGGGTGACGGCCTTGAGGACCAGCGTACGCACCAGGCGAGGTACCCGGTCCTGCGGCCAGTCGCGGCCGTATTCGGCCGCCAGGTCGGAGGCGTCCTCCAGGGCGGCCTTGGCGATTCGCAGCTCGTCCTCGTCGAGGTCCCAGTCCAGACGGCCCTTCAGGTCGTCGAGGGTGGCGTAGGCCAAACCGGCCTCCCTTCGGAAGCGGGCGAACCGTGCGGCCGGAGTGTCAGGCAGCACGGTCCGCCGTGGGTCAGGCGTTGGCCGGATCGGTCTCCGGCTTCGCGCCGGCCGGGGTCCACACCCGCGCGTCGGACACGCCGGTGAGCTTCGCGAGCTCGGAGGAGGCGGCCGGGTAGTCGCTCTTGCCGTCGAGCTGGAGGCGGATGCCGCGGACGAAGTGCTCCTGGGTGGAGATGATCTCCTTCTCGGCCGCGTCGTCCCAGCCGACCAGGATGTCGGTCACCGAGCGGAACCCGTTGTAGGTGTTCACGACGCTGCGGTCCTGGAGGTACAGGCTGTCGTAGTCCCGGATCCAGCGCAGGGCGATGCCCTCGAAGGAGGCGGTGGCGCCGTAGGGAACGGACTGCGGGATGGACGGGGCGCCGGAGAGGAAGATGAAGGCGCTGGACGCGAAGGCGTACGCCGCGTCGCTCGGGATGGTCTGGTCGACGACAATTCGGAAGCCCATCCGGTCGCCGATCGTGGCGGTCCGGAGGGCCGACTCGGCCTCGCTGTCGCCGACGTTCTGCGCCAGGTTGAGCTTGTCGTCGTTGAGGAGGGCGGACTCGAAGTCGGAGCCGACCAGCAGGTATCGGGCCTCCTTCGGCGCGTGGAACGCGTTCAGCACACGGCGGGCCTCGATCAGCGCGGAGCGGAGGTTCTGCTGGGCGTTGCCGATCGTGACGTTGTACTGCTGGCCGGTCAGCGTCTTGACGGCGCGACGCTGGAGGCCGCGGCCAACTGCCTTGACCTGCGGGCGAAGCAGCTTCGACCACTGGTCGATGTCGAAGTCGTTCTGCTCGTCCGTGAGCTTGACGGCCGAGTAGCTGTTGCCGCCGAAGGTGACCGCGATGGTGCGCTCGGCGTACTCGTCGAACTGGATCGGCTGGCTTCGGTCGTTGCGCCACGCGTAGTCGTGGAACGGAAGGATCCCTTCGATCTTCATGGAGATCGTGTCCTTGTCCGTACCGCGGAACTGGTCGATGCCGTGCTTCTGAAACAAACTCGGAATGAGGAGTTCCTGCTCCAGCATTCCTACGGCGGTGTTGACGAGCTTCTGGGGCTTGACTATCTGGTGCTGGGTGGTGCTCAAAAGGTGCTGGATCTCCGGGAATGGCCCCGGGCGGGTGGCTCCGGGGGCTGTTCGTAGCCGGAAACACCTCTCCTAGCCCTCGACCCAGTGGCTCGGGAGCTAGGAGAAACGTTTCTGCATGTACTGGAAGCGCCGGAACGGCGCGCGAGCTTGGACTTCAGAGGAAGAGCGGGTTGCCGGTCGACAGGTCGAAGACGGCGCGTTGGTGTTCCGCTCGGGCGACGCGCAGGGCTGCGGCGCGATCCGGGATGCACAGCGACAGGTCGAGGTAGACGTTCGGCCCGTCGAGCCAGGCCCCGAAGTAGAGCCGGTCGTCGGCCGCGAGGCGGCCGGCGTGCTCCTGCTGGAACCGGGCGAGGGAATCGTCAGTGAACTCATCGACGGGGATGGAGAGTTCAGTCCCGGCGAGGGAAACCATGAAGCCCTCGGTGGGGGCTGCGCGGCCGGGGGCCCAGGTGGCACCGCCGTTGGCCAGGATGAGGTGGGCATGCTCGGTGAGGGTCGTCAAGCGGTCGCCGCTCAGAATCGGCGGGTTCGCCGGGCGAGCTTGCGGGGGTCGAGTTCTCCGTCGTCCTGGCTGGAGGGATCGAGGCCGCCGTCGAGGGACTGGGGCAGAGGCGGGACGAGCAGGCCCTGGAGAGTCTTGGCGTCGGCGTCCAGTTCCTCGACGGTGGCACCGCGCAGCCGGGCGGCGAGCGCGTCGGGCAGGTCGTAGCGGCGGGCGACGGTGCCGATCATGAGCGTGCGTTCGAGCTCGGCGTTCTTCGCCGTCACCTCGGCAACGGCGGCTTCGAACTCCTCGGGGCTCTTCGCAGCCGTCAGCCGCTCCTCCGCGTCACGCAGGCGTGTACGGTACGACGCACTCTCAGCGCGAGTCCGCGACAGCTCTCGGCGAGCCCAGTCGGGAAGATCGTCTTCAGGCGACGCGGCCGGCGTTTCGGGCCTCTCGTCGTTCTTCTGCTCGTCGGTCGGTTCGGGGTTCTGTTCAGGCACGGTCACGCCTCCTGGGCTGTGGTCGCTCGCCGAGCCACCTGGGCTTCGGCCTTCTGGTGTTCGCGTAGTTGGGCGCGGAGGAACCGGCGCCAGGCATTCAGCGCCGATCGGCCGCTGTGGCCCTTGGTGACCTTCGGCCACAGGTCCGCGTACTGCCGGTTCAACTCGGTCAGCGCGCTGGCGCCGTACTGCTGGGCGTTGAAGACGGGCAGCGCGGCGCAGTGGCAGTGGTCGTGGAAGAGGTCGCCGTCCTTGTAGAGGGCGGACGCCTCGGACTTGTAGGCGACTCCGCGGCTGAGGAGCATCGCGCAGAAGCCGCACGGGGTGCCGGTGCGGGAGACCCTGACGTAGCCGAGGGCCCGCCGGTCGCGGCTGGCATGGTGCCAGAGGGTGGACCGGCCACCGTTCATCGCGACCCGGGAGGCGGCCCCGGCCTGCTGGGCGCCCGCCTTGCGGTGGGCGTCGCCTCGCTGCTGGTCGGCGTCCTTGGCAGGCTGCTGGTCGTCGACCTGCGAGAGCCGGCGGTCGAGGTTGCGGGTGCCGAGCGCGTTGAGCACCGTGCGAAGTTCCTCTTCGGCTTCTCGCTCGATCCGCTCCTCCTCCTCGCGGAGGCCCTCCAGTTCCTCGACGAGGATGCGCTCCCAGTCTTCGGGGCTGTCGTCGAGCACCTGGTGCCCGTGCTCGGCTGCGGCGTCGCGGACACCGGGCTCGATGGACTCAGGCTCGGTGTCCGGTGAGCTGGGACCGGATGGGGTGCTCGCGTCGGTGCTCGGCGGGACGTACGTGCCGGCCAAGCCGGCAAACTCCCTGCGAAGGTCGCCGAGCGTGATGTGCGACGGCTCCGGGTGGTAAGGGTCGGCCGCGGTGGTGCCGGTTTGCAGCGCGCGGGCGAGGCGGTAGTAGGCGCGTGCCAGGTCTCGGGCCTGACGCCTGCGGCCCATCACCAGGGTGATCGCCCGGCGCAACCACCCGGCGGCCGTGGCCGCGCGCTGTTCGGCCGGGACCTCGGACCACAGGGCGAGTGCCTCGGTGGTCGTGGCGGTGCCGATCTCGGTGAGCGCGACCTGAAAGGCGCTTGACGCCTGGTCGGTCTCCTCCTGCCTCGTCGGCCGGGTCACGCTGCCACCGCCATGGCAGGTTCGGGGGTCGCCCGCTTCAGCGCGGTGGCGAGCTGTCCGACCGGGTCCTCGTCTTCGTCCTGCTGTTCCCAGTCCTCGATCTCGGTCTGGGTGACGCCGGGCACCCGACGCCACAGGCCCTTCTTCGGGATTCCGAGCTGCTCGCGCAGCTTGCCGAGGGCATCCGCGGCCTGCGCCAGCGACCGGGACTCCATGTCGCGCCAGATGACCTCGCCCCGGTAGTCGGCGGCGGCAGACGTGTGGCCGGCCAGCTCGGCCGCCAAGCGGAAGACCCTTTCCCAACACTCCCCGAACGAGGTACGGAACTCCGCGATCTTCCGGCTCAGGGCCTGCTCGGCGGCCAGGAGCGCCTCCGCGCTCAGGTTCGCAATCTGTCCCAGCAGGTGATGGGGCGGGGTCTGCGACACGGCAGCGAGCTGACGTATAGACATATCGACACTGTTGATGAAGCCGTCGAGCGGAGTTTCGTCCAGCGAACCGAACTTGACGTCCGGATCCTCGGCGAACAAAAACCGCTTCGCGTTGTGGTTGATCGCCAACGGGATGGGCTGGCCGAACTCGTTGAGGACGGCCTCGCCCGTTTCCGGATCGCGCTGGATCGGCGGCGCCATGCCGGTAACCGTCCTGACCTTCGAGGAGCCGAAGGTCTGGCTGAGCAGCAGATCGAAGACCGTCTGGTTGATCCGGTCCTGCAAGGCGATCATCGGCTCGATGACGCCGACTGTCCGACCCTCCAGGTCCACGGTCGCAGCGAACCGCGTGACCGGGCACTCGGAGGCGCCGTGCCTGCGGGCGTCCGAGACCGTGATGCCCTTCTTGTCCTCCAGCGAGCGGAACGTGACGGAGTACTCGTTCCGGGCGTCCCAGAGCCGTGCCCGTCCGACGCTCTCGCCGAAGGGCCAGGCCGTGACGGTCGCGGCGGCATAGGGAACGTCGTCGTTCGCGGCGTCCTCGTAGAGCGCGGCCGTCCGCAGGGCCGACAACCCCCTGGTGCGCACCTGGCCCGCGCGGTCGCGCTCGGTCAGGGTGAAGGCGTGCCCGTAGGTAAGGGCGCCTCGGTAGACGGCGGCCTGGCGGGCGTCAAGGCGGCTACGCTGCCAGTGCGCCCACTCCACGGTCGTCGAGTCGGCCTCGGCCGGCAGGCCCTGGCCCGTCGCGCCCGGCCGGAAGCCGTCGACGAAGAGACCCTGCGCCGGGGTCGCGACGAGCAAAGGCATCCAGTTCGACACCGCCCGCCGGGCCAGCAGCCGGTACTCGTCGTCGGCCTGCGGCGGCATGTACGGATCGTCGTGGCGGCCGTGAAGGTAGTCGTCGATCCGTTGCAGCCGGGCACCGTCCCGATGGAGGACGGCGAGGAGCTGCTGCGCAAGCGACAGGGGGGAGTGGGCGGCGACCAGAAGAGATCACCACCTTAGTTACACTCTTGCGATCAGGTTAAAGAAAAAAGCCCCGACCGGTCCGCTTGCGGACCTTCTTGCCGCGGGCTCGCAGGTCGATCAGGGCCTCGTGGGCCAGCATCAGCGCCGCGTACGCGTCGACCTTGCGGGGGCTGTCCTTGGTCTCCTTGCCGAAGGAGACGCCGAAGCTGTTCGTCCTGCGCACGGCGTTCAGCACGTGCCGGCGAAGTGCGCGGTCGCCGTCGTGGGCGAGCTTGCGGTCGAAGACGGACCGCATCAGCCGCTCGTGGGCCATCGTGGACGTCTTCAGTGAGGACCGCATGTCCCAGCCGATCGCATCCCGGCCGAGCGGCGACTTGACGGTCAGGCCTTCGCCGTAGGTCTCGGACCACTCGGAGATGTAGCTCTCCCAGAGCGCGACGTCGGCGAAGAAGCCCTGCACCTCGAAGAGGCGGAACGCCTCGTGCACGGCGGAGTCGACCTGGTCGCGGGGGACCGACCAGTCGTCGCCACGCGGACCGTCCGGCTTCTCCCAGAGACCCAGGATGAAGGCGCACATGTCGCTGACGCGGAGGGCCATCAGGCAAGTCGAGTCGTCCCGGAGGCCGCCGTCGAAGCCCAAGGTGATGGCGTCGCCGGCCTGGAGCGACTTGGAGTCGTCGCGCAGTACGTCCCATTCGGCCGGACCATAGAGGGCGTCCTCGCTGGCGACGATCTGGTTCAGCCACATCCGCCGCGAACGCGACGGCGACAGCGTTGTGTCGAGGATGGACTGAAGGATCGTCTCGACCCGCAGCCAGACCGCGTCGCCGCGGATCGCCGGCAGAACGATCCGGATCGCCTCGACGGTCAGAGGGGTTGCGGGGTGGGCCTCGATCGAGTCGTACAAGAACCCGATGTCTGCGGCTCGACCTTCCAGGATCTTTTCGTGCGCCTCGCGCATTTGCTCGGCGACGGAATCCTCACCCGGGAGGAAAGCATTGGTGATGGCTAGATACCGCGAGTCCTTCTTGGTCGCATTGCCATCAATGGTGGCGTACATCTTGTCGCCGTTATTGCCGGTGACCCAGTGGTGCGTTTCGTTCAGAACGACGAACGTGGACCACTAAGGACCGCGCCCCTTCCAGGGCACGGTAACTACTTGTCACCGCCTCAAGGCGCTGCTTGCCGCCGTTCGCGCGGATCAGCTCCGCACCGGCCTTGATGCCGTAGGTCTCGATGAGCCGGTCGCTCATGAGACTGGGCATCAACGTCATGGTGTTGCGCGTCTGATCACGGCTGACAGCCGCTACCTGCACCCAGGCCTGTGGGTGGGGAGCGCCGACCGGGGCTCCGTGCTCATCCCAGTGCGAGAACCGGCTGGGACCGACGAACTCGACCAGGGACATGACCGCGAGAAGGGGGTCCTTGCCCGGGTGGGCCCCAGCCCTTGAGACGCTGGAGAACTCCCTTTCGGTTGATGAACCGACCGGTGTCGTCCAGCGCCCACCAGTGAAGGATGAATCGAAGCTGCTCGTTTGTGAACGTCCAGGGACCACCGTCTTCGGCGCACAGGTACTCCGCGCACCAGCCGGCGATCTGCCAGCCGAGGGTTCGCTCCGGCAGAAGCCAGGAACCGTCCTCGCCGCGCTTCCAAGTGGGACCGAGGAACGTGTGCTCCAGGGCCTCGATCTCTTCCAGGGTCAGGGCTGAGATGGGACTCACCTCCCCCCTGCTGTTCAGGCCGTCCAACAGGCGGCTCAGCCGACGCCGAGCTCGCGCTTGTAGCTGGCGATGGCGAGCACCGCGGCCGACTGGACCTCGGGCTCGGGCTCGTGCAGCTCGATGCGGACGCGCCGCCGGTCGCCCTCGGCAACCAGGAGCCGCTCGAAGGCGGAGTAGATGGTCTGGAGCATTTGGCCGGACCTCTTCCCCGACTTCTTGTAGTACGAGAGGTCTTCGCAGAGGGAATAGGCGAGCGCCCAGTCCGACTGCTGGTAGAAATCGGCCTGGCCGGACATTTTCAGGGAATCCCAGAGGCGCCGCGCGATGGGGTGCCAATCGCGGTCGGCATTCGGGACCTTAACTTCCCGCATCACGCCCTTGGTGACGGGCTGGACGTCACTGCCCTTGCGTGCCCGGGGGCGGGCGAGGTCGGATTCGCGATTCGGAACGGGACCGGGCATTTCCCACCCCCTCTCGCCAAGTCGAGGGCCCCGAGAAGTTCCTCGGGGCCGGCGCGGCTCAACGGGAGTCCCGGAGCGTCGCGCTCATCGCAGGCCGGGGTGCTCCTCGGTCCTGCGGAATCGCCGGTCGTTCCGGCGGCGGCGCGCAGCCTTCGCGGCGGCGCCCTCCCTGGAGGACTTGACCCGGTGATGCCACCCGCAGAGCGATTGAAGGTTGACCTCGCGGTGGTCGTCGCCGGGCCGTATGTGGTCCACATCGGTGGCGGGTTCGATGCAGCGGTCGCCGTACTGGTCCTTCGCCGTACAGCGATGACCGTCCCGCACCAGAACGCGGAACCTGATCCGCGGCCAGTCGGCCGGCAGTCGAGCCCTTCGGTCGGACGTAGCCCAGGACATCGGCCTCCTTCGTCGGCCGGTAGCACCGGCGGGCCGAGGGCTTGGACAAGCCCGACAAGGGCAGCGGCGAAGGAGCCTGGAGAAGTGGGCGCCTCCGGCGCCCGCAAGGAGAAGCCTCGACGGGCTTTCCCTTCCACTCCTATATACGGAGCGGGGGAGAAGATCTGGAAGCGGCCGGGCGGTGAGGCCGGTCACACTCTCGCAATCGGGGTCGGATAGATCGACAACTCTTGCAATCAAGTCACACTCTCGCGTATGGTCCGGTGCGACAGCCCGTCAGACAGAACGGCCCCAGAGCGCTGGAACGCTCCGGGGCCTGCTACCTAGAGATGAGACCTCTAGATGCGAGTGCATCGTAACCGGCACGACCGCGCGTTCGTCGTCGTGCCCAACGCCGCCGTCCGACACGCCGGCCTCTCCCTCGCCGCCGTGGGCCTGCTGGTCCGCCTGCTGTCCCTCCCGGACGGCACGCCGGTCTCGATCGAGCGGATCACCGATCAGGTTCACGAGGGCAGGACCGCCGTCTCCCGCGCCTTCCGCCAGTTGGAGGCCGCGGGCTACCTGCGCCGCCAGCGCACCCAGGACCCGGAGACCGGACTCTGGAGCACGCAGTCACACATCTCCGACCTGCCGATGAACCACAATCCGGCGGTCGGTTCGCCGGGGCCTCGGGGCGTCGGCGATCTCCCCGAAGGGGGAAAGCACCAGGGAAAGAACCTCCTCCCCGCCGTCGAGCCGGAGCCTGAGGCGCCGGAGAAGCCGGAGGAGGCCAGCACCACCGAAGACCAGCTCACTCCGGCCGCCGCCGAAACCGGCCGGGCCGCCTCGTTGCTCGCCCGACTCGGTGAGCGCGACCGGCGGCTCACGCTCGGCACGGCCGACGTCCTGCGCCTTGCCCCGCTTGCCGCCGAGTGGCTGCTCGACGGGCACAGCCCGGCGAAGCTGCTCGCCGTCCTGACCACCCGCCTCCCGGAGCAGGTCGACGCCCCGGCTGCCCTGCTCTCCTACCGCCTCACCCACCACCGACCGGCCAAGCCGGAGCCGCAGGCAGTCCCCGCAGCGGACACCCGAGCCCGTTGCCAGCAGTGCGACGCCCCGTTCCCGGCTGGCGTCGTCCACAGCCTGTGCAAGACCTGCGAGCTGGAGACCGGCCGGGAGAAGGCCGGACCCGACGACGCGGCGGGCCTGCTCGCCACCATCCGCCAGCGGCGTGCCAGCGGCACCTTCGCCAAGGGCGCCCGCTCCCGCTTCCTGTCGGCCGCCGCCTGAGCGCCAGAAGGGTCAGAACATGCACTTCATGCAGATGCCCTGGTACGCCCGGGTGGTCTTCACCGCTGGTCGGCCGATCGTCCTGCTGGCAGCCCTCGTCATGAGCGTCCCCGGCGAGATCCGGATGGCACAGATCGCGGGATGGCATGGCTGGATCACCTGGCTCATGCCGGTGTCCGTCTCGGTGTACGCCGGAGCTGCGGCCGTCATCTCCGAGCACCGCCGCCGCATCAAGGCGCCCGGCCGTGTCAGCGCCACGATCGGCGCAGGCGCCGCCCTTGGCCTGGCGCTGGCAGCTCAGCTGGTGGCACACCTCTTCGACCAGGGCTACATCGCCACCTCGGGCTTCCTGGTGGCGGCCGTCTCCGCCGTGCCCCCGCTGGTGGTAGCACACATGCTGCACATGGCAGCGACCCCGGAATCCGAGCTCTCAGCCGCCGAGCGGATTCACGACCTGGAGGTGCTGCTCGACGTGATGGCGAACGAACTGGCGGAGGCGCTCGACCGCGACGGCCGAGAGCTGCTGTCCAGGGCGGCCGGGATCGCCAACGGCTTTGACGAGCTGGCGGAGGAGGCAGCTGACCTGGCAGAGGAGGCGGAGGGCGAACTGGCAGAAGAGGACCCGGCCGGCTCGGCACCCAAGACCTCTGCCGGCAGCCGCCAGGCCGTACCAATGGAGGAGGTCCGCGCCGCCATCGCCGTCATCAAGGCGGACAAGGAGCGGAAGCTGTCCGGTCCCACGCTCGCCGATGAACTCGGCTGCTCGACCCGCACCGGCTACCGCTACCTGAGGCTGGCGCAGGCCGCCTGACGCGAGTGGTCAACGACTTTACTAGTCAACGCCTTGACTGGTAAAGTCGTTGACCATGGCAAACGATCCTGACCTGGAGTTCTCCTACGAGCTTCGCGTTCCTGCGGCAGCCAACGCTGGCGAGGGCTGGGAGAAGCCAGCCAGCTCCGAAGAGGGGCTGAAATGGGATGGCACCGTGCACGACCTCGGCAGAACGGTCCTGGCGGTATGGCAGCGGGAGTGCCCGAAGCGGTACCGCGGCCTGCCGGCCTACGTAGAGGTGCGAAACAACCTGGGCGCTTGCGCCGAGATCGACGACCCCACGCCCGCTGGCGAACTGGTGGCGGCCCTCGAAGTGGCGATCGAAGCGAGCCAGATGGCGGACCTCGCCTCGGACATGCGGCGGCAGGAGCTCACCGACCTGATGCGGGACTGCCGCAAGTGGGGCGGCTACTCGAAGAACAACATCGCTCACCGGGTCCGCAAGGTGATGTCGCGCCCCACGGCACTGAAGGCGATGCCGGGGAAGTAGGGCGGCGGTTGAGCCGCATGCCCATCAGCAACGCCTCCCGTCAACAGCACTTACCCGAGAACCCAGCAGCCCGCCCAGTCCGCATCGGACTGGGCGGGCCTTTTGCTGCCTGCGCCGAGTTCGCGCAGGCGCCCCAGTTCCCACCGTCGAAGGAGTAGAAGTGGAACAGCCCACCAACAACCCCGGCCTGGACGAGGCTCTCGTCCGGGCGCACGCCGAGGTGACCACCGACCTCGGCCGGACGGAATCGAAGATCGCCGCGTTGCTCTCGGCGCTCGGCCTACCGCTGGCCGTTCTGACGTTCGTCCTCCCCGGCCGGCACCTTTCGGTCGTCGTCGCCGTCCTGCTCGGAATCGCAGGCGCCGGCATGGTGGCCGGAGCGGTCGCGACGCTGGCCGCCCTTCTCCCGCTGGGGGTGACCGGCCGTGGGACTCCGGGCTCCTTCCTGCGCTGGGCCGAGTGCAGCACCCCGGACCAGGTGCTGGATGACCTTGCAGTCGACCGCCGGGCCGCGCGGCTCATCAGGCGCTCGCGGCTGCTCCGGCGCAAGTTCCGCCTGCTGCGGCTCGCCGTGCAGCTCGGCCTCGCGGCGGTGGTCGCGCTGGCCGTGGCGCTGGTGGCTGCCCTGGTCCAGTAGCGCGACGGAAGGCGGGCGGCGCCAGCCCGGACGACCCTGGAACCGTGGCAGAATCCGAGCGGCTAAGACGTGGCGGTCGGCGAGTTCCGCTACCGGGGGTCATACCCCCACCCCCCATGGGCTACCGGGCATCGGCTACCGTCGCGCGTCGTGCGTGGGCACCCTCGCACCCCCCCACACCCCCCGAAGAGGAACGCGCGCGTAGGAAGGCCCGGCCTCCCGCTCAACGGGTCGGGAAGGGGGCGTTCCGGCCCGTGCTGGCAGCCCCTCACGCCGCCTCTGACCTGCGGAAACACGGCCGGGTTTGCAAGAGTGTCACTAGCCCCGTAATGTTCTCCCCGTCGCCACCACGGAACGCCAGCCGCAAGGCAGGGCGGAACGGGGGGCGGGTAGTCGAAGTGATTGCGAGAGTTGCGAACGCAAGGCCAGCCCACTAGGGTTGGAACCAACGCCGAACCGCACAGCCGAGAACGGGCCACACGATGTGGCGCCGCCGGAAGGGCGAACAGGTGGGATCGCAGCGAAGCGATTGCAAGACTTGCGAAACGGGAGAACGGCCCGATAGGGTCGAACTCGACACCAACCGGATCAAACCGGGAGGTAGCAGAACTTGAGCTTGTCGCTCACCCGGCCCCGCCCCCTTCGGGGGGTGGACGTCGCAACCGCCAGCCTGGCGGTGTGGGTGGGTACGCAGGGCGACGGTAGGCCCGAAGATGCGCGATCCGGAGGCGGGGCATCCCGCCGGTGATGGCAGCGTGTCGGAGACGACGCCGAACCCCTGGGGTACAGCCAACGTAACAGGCAGTGGCGCGGATGCCTTTGTCCGCAAGTCCCGCCCGTACGGCCTTGGTGAAGCCGCGAACCGCCCCGTCCCGGGGTAGGCGTGGTGGGAAGCTGTCCACGGATGCCCGTGGATGGTGGTGTCAGGGGAACCGTGTCGGAACTCGGAGGTCAGGGCTCACCGTTCACGTCGAACGGGCCGGAGAGATCCGGCCGGAACGAAGCGAAGCGGCCGGAAGGAACCGGCCAGTCCTGCGGGTGAGGGACGGTGAGCCCGGCGGTCGGAGTAATCCTGCCGCTGAACCCCGAGTGATCACCCGAAGTTGAACGATCTGGCCCAGCAGGGCCAGGGCCCCCCGGACGCCATGGGCGTAGGTGCAAAGCCGCCGGGGGGTTCTTATCGGGCTGATTGCGAGAGTGTAACTAGCCCGCTCCGTGCACCGCTCGGTGGCACGGCAAGGTGCCAGGCGTCCGCCTGGCGAAGCAAGGGAGAACCATGGACTTCATCATCACCGCCACCCCCGTCAGCCTGGCCAAGTCCGGTCGGTCGGCCCTGAGCCTCCAGGAGCAGTTCGACAACCTGACCGAGCGCCACTTCGAGATGGCCCGGGAGCTGGACACGGCCCGCGCCAAGCTGGCCAAGGCCGCGGCCCGGGAGCAGGTCTGGGGCGACATGATGATCAGCGCGCTCGGTCGGGTTGAGGGCCTGGAGGCCGTGGTCGAGGAGCAGGCGATCACCATTGCCGGCTTGGACCTGTTCGTCTCCTCCCTGGAGATCTGCGTCTTCCTCGATGGTCAGGCCTGATTGCGAGAGTGTAACTAGGCGAAACGCCCCCTTCGGGGGCGTCTGCCCGGGGTGGTGCCCGGGTGCTGATGAGCCAGCCGCTCAACTCCGAAAGCGAGACAACATGACCTCCACCCGCACCAGCGACGTGGAAGACGAGGCGATGGCCGAGTACGCCCTCGGCCTCGACGATGCTTACCGTTCCTGGCCGTCGTGGTGTACCTCCTTGAGCCGCAGGAGCGAGGCCCCGACGCACGTCGAGCTGTTCAGCTACACCGAGTACCCCTTGAGCATCACGGATGCGTCCAACTACCGCGTGGCGGCCAAGCTGATCCGGGACGCGGCCGACAAGGGGCGCGACGACACCGCAGCCTCGGACGGGCATGTTGTCGAGGTCAGCGGCTCCGCGATGCACTACGGCTCTGCCACCGTCCTGTACGTCCAGGTCTACGAGGGTGGTTGCGAGATTGACTGCCCCGGCGCGCATACCGACGAGTGCCGACCGAACTGCGATCCCTGCCTGGACTTCTGCTTTGGCGATGCCTGCGAGGGCGACTGCCACGGAACCCGCCGGTACACGCCCGCCTTCCGTGACGCGGTCTCCCTTGCCGAGGGTGTGAAGCACGGATATCCGCTGCTCGACGAGGAGGACTACGGCGAGTTGGAGGACGAGGTGTTCCAGGAGAACCTCCAGTTCGCCCTCGATGATGTCCGGCGGGAGTTCGACCTGGACGAGGAGCACGACCACGAGGCGATCGTCGAGCGGGCCCACGATGGTCTGCGTGACCTGAAGTACGAGGCGTGGTCGGCCGGCGACGTGTCGACCCGTCGCGTGGCGGAGGTGTACGCCATGCACCGCGATGCGTACTTCGACGGCCTGGCCCGCGACTTCCTCCGGGGCGCCATCCATGGGCAGATCGAGCTGGTCGCGGTCTGATTGCGAGAGTGTAACTAGGCGAAACGCCCCCCTCGGGGGCGTCCGCCCGGGGTGGTGCCCGGGTGCTGATGATGCCAGCCGCATCCGTCCACACGAGGTCAAGTTGAAGACCACCCTGCACAAGATCTACTGCACGCTGAACCCCTGGGCCGGTCGTCGGGCTGAACGCGAGGCGTGGCAGAAGTTCAGCGATGCCGCGATGGCCTACCTGGAGTGCTCCGAGCGGTCGGCGACCGAGCACGACCAGCTCCGTAAGGACGTCAACGAGCTCATCGACGTGCTCAATGACGGCATGCTGGCGGACTCGATCGGGGAGCGCCTCACCTGCACCGAGGCCGACGCCTTGGCGAGGTTCTTCGCCCGATCCGGGCACCCGCACGTCGCCGATTTGTGGCTGAAGTGCCACGCCGAGGGCGACGACGGCGGTGACCTGCACCGCGACTGCAAGGACGAGGAGGACACCACGGGCACGGTCGTGGACCTCGACAAGTACCTCGTCGAACTGGCCGCGTGATTATGGACTGCGACTTCTGCGTCTTCAACGAGGCCACCTCTGTCTTCGTGATCTCGATGGGGATCTTGCCCTCGATACGGACCGATCCTGCCCAGCCGGTCGAGCTGGATGACGGCCGGTGGAACTCCTGTGAGGGCTGCGAGCCGTTGGTCGAGCAGCGTGCGAAGGCCAAGTTGGTCGCCCGAGTCGTGTCCGTCTTCCGGAAGAGCGGCATGCTGCCCAGCCCCACCCCGGGGGAGTTGGCGGCGATCAAGTTCAACCTCGACCGGAAGTACACCGCACTGTTCGACGCGGACCCGGTCAAGCGGCCGATCTAGGCGAAACGTGCAGGCCTGCCCGCTGTGGCCGGCCTGCACGTCGGGGCGGGGTGGTGCCCGCCTCCTGACGATGCCAGCCGCATCTCGATTCACGAGGTTTCCATGACCAGCCAGACCAACCCCATGCTCGCCAAGGTCCGCGCGATCCTGGCCAAGGCCGAGGACCCGGCCGCCTCCCCGGCGGAGTCCGAGGCGTACTTCGCCAAGGCCGCTGCCCTCATGGCGAAGTACGGCATCGAGGAGACGATGCTTGCGGCAGCGAAGGCGGTGCCCGCGAAGCCGACGAGCCGCCTGATCAAGATCGAAGGCACCTATGCGAAGGACCGCCAGCAGCTCCTGAGCTTCGTGGCGGTGGCGCTCGGCGCGAGCACCGTCTTCACCAAGGTCTACGACGAGACGACTGACAAGATCGTCAGCGCTGTCGACGTCTTCGCCTACGAGTCCGACCTGGACCGGATCGAGCTGCTTTACACGTCGCTGATGCTCCAGGCATTCAACGGGATGCGGTACGTCCGGCCGCTTCCCGGGGAGTCGACCACCAGCTACCGGAAGACGTGGCTGAGCGGCTTCGCGACCGCCGTCTACCACCGCCTCAAGAAGGCTGAGGAAGACGCGCAGTCCAGCTACGAGGAGTCCACGGGCACCTCGACCGCCCTGGTCCTGGCCGACCGGAACACGCTGGTCAAGGCCGAGCGCGACCGCAAGTACAAGAAGCTCCGGAAGACCCCGAAGCGCAAGCTCGGTGGCTCGGGCTGGGGTGCGGGCAACGTGGCTGGCAAGCGGGCCGACCTCGATGGGAAGCGTCTTACCGAGACCCGCCGCCCCGTGCTGGTCGGGTGATTCCGTGACGACCGTGAAGCACATCCTGCGCGGCCCCCAGGCAGGACCACCCATGCGTGCATACCGCCGACTCGGCGTGGTCGCTGGCCTCCTGGCCGCAGCGTTCGCCGGGGCCCAGTTCCAGTCGCACCTCACCGCGGAGGAGACGGAGACGGTCTTCGTGACGACGTTCAACGACGGCTTCACCGAGAGCAAGGCCGACGACTGTGACCAGGGGTTCGCCCCTGCCTGCCACTGGCTCTCCCTCGGCTGACCCTCTCCCCGAAAGGCAGAAACACATGGAAGCGATCAAGAACAAGGTCCGCGAAGTCCTCGCGATACACCGGGAGGTGGAGGACTGGCGCATCGACTACGACCCCGGTACCCCGGAGTGGTTCACCCTGGTCAACCTCTCCGAGGTGGCTGCCGGGCTGGCGCTCTCGCTGCCCCCCGAGATGCTCCCCGAGGAGGAGCTCCGGACTCCGAACCCCCGCGAGTACGAGGTGCTCGACGAACTCATCGCCCTCTGCTCCGAGGAGGAGGCGAAGTGAGCGGGCGGTGGAAGTACGAGGTACTCGCCTGTGCCACGGACGACGCGGACCACAGCGACGCCTGCTCGCTGTGGACGCTGGCCAGCACCTACTTCGACCAGGAGTTCAGCAAGGCCTTCGAGGACGCCGCCACCAAGCCGCATGCCCAGGTGCGGACGGTCAGCCCGTTCAACGGCAACAGCGTCATGTCGTTCCACCACATCGAGGGTGGAGGCCTGTGCGAGTGGTGCGGTCCGGCGACCGGTCGGCGTGGGCCCTGGATGCGCACGCCCAGTGAGGACCGGTTCATGTGTTCGCCCTGCGTCGCTGACGGTGAAGCCGCAATGGAGGCCCTGCACAAGGCCAACGGTTGGCCGAGAAGCCGCACGTACTGGCCCGTCCTGGAGGAGAGGGCCGACTAGGCCAAGAAGGCGAAACCCCCGAAAGGGGGTCGGGGCGGGGTGGTGCTCGCCCCCTGACGAAGCCAGCCATGACATCGAATTGAGGGCACATGCCTGCGACCCTGACCGACTTCGACGCCCCGCGCGTCTGGATCGGCTGCCTGGCCTGCTACAACGGCGGCCGGCTGACCGGCGAGTGGTACGACGCGGACACCGCGGACCTCGTCGCTCCCGAAGACCTGCACTCCGGGGCGACCACCCACGAGGAGCTGTGGGTCATGGACCACGAGGGCTTCCTGGGGCTCCTCACCGGCGAGTGCTCCCCGTCCCGCGCCGCTGAGTTGGCGGAGCTCTTGGTCGAGATCCCGCCGCACGAGCGCAGCGCGTTCGCGATCTGGTTCAGCACCTACGCGGACGACGACGCAGACCTCTCCTCCGTGGTCGAGGAGTTCCGCAACTCCTTCGAGGGCGAGTGGCCCTCCCAGGCCCACTTCGCCCAGGAACGTGCGGAGAGGCAGATGAGCAACGAGCAGGAGGAGCTGATGAGGACCTGGCCGTTCAACGCCATCGACTGGGAGTCCGCCGCGATGGAGCTCTTCTCCTCCGGCTACGACTCCGAGGAAGCACCGGGCGGTGGTGTCTATGTCTACCTCATCGGATGACTGGCGGCCCTCCTGCCTGGAGTGCGGCGACGTACCCGAGCTCCTGGACGAAGACCTGACCTGCGGCCCGTGCCGCATCCGCATCCACCTGAAGGACCAGCGCATGAAGAAGACCGTCAAGTTCAGCATCGAGCGGACCACCGAGGCGGAGGTCGAGTTGGAGCTGACCATCCCGGATGAGTTCCTCGACGAGGACGGGGAGATCTGCGACGAGGCTGACTTCTGCGACTGGCTCAACGACAACCCGCACGAGTGGGAGCTGTCGGAGCCGTTCTTCGAGGAGATCCAGGACACCACCGTCCTCGAAGTCCTCAACGCCTACTGAGTCCAGGAGACCAGCAATGCACCGATGGACCGTAATCGCGCTGCACAACGAGGACCGCCAGGCCCTCCTAGTCGCCGGAGTGGTGGCGGGATGGCAGGGCGACGAAAGCAGTTCCCTTTACACGAGCGACAACCTCTACCGGCTCACGAGCTTCGTTGAGGCCCCGACCGCCGACGAGGCCGAGGCGAAGGTGATCCAGGAGTTCGAGACCGCGCTCGCCGAGATGGCCGCGGAGGAGGACTAGCACAGGTGCCCGCGCTGAAAAAGCGCGGGCACCCGGCGAAACCCCGGTGGTGAATCGGGGTCGAGGTGGGGTGGTGCCCACCTCCTGACGATGCCAGCCGACATCAATCACTTACGAGGATACCCATGAAGCACTACGTCTGGTGCGGCCCTTGCGGCACCACGATCCTCCGTGCCATTCCGTCCGGCGAGTTCTCCTGCTTCCGCTGCGGCGCATCCACGGACCCGGACCTTGACCTCGTCCTGGACGCCGGCCAGGTCTGGCGCGTGGACGAGGACGGCCGCCTGTACGGCGCGGAGGTGGCGGCCCGATGAGCAGCTACCGTCTTCACCTCCCCCTCGACTTCGAGACGCCGGCCGCCGCGCTCGCTTGGTTCGACGAGGCGCAAATGGCCGGCTTGGTCCCGGCCGACGTGGACCTGTTCCACCCCGATGCGCTCGACAGTGCCGCCCATGGATTCACCGCACGGGACCTGATCGTCCGGCGCACCCGCGACCGAATCGCGAGCCTTGCCGTCCGCGCTGGCAAGGGGGTCAGTCGTGTCCGTTGAGTACGGAAAGTGCTCCTGCGGCTGCGGGAAGTCCCGCCTCGTCAAGGTGCGAATACCGGCGATCACCATCACGGTCGACCGGGACCGGTGGGCTGAGGAAGGCGGCTCCGCTCCGGACTCCGGCACGGTTCGGAAGTCGGTCGTCGAGTACGTATGCAGTTCCGTGTCCAACCTCGCCTGCCTGGAGGCCGCCGAGGCCATCGTCAACATCAGCGACCGATGAGTCCCTGTGCGACCGTCCTCCCTGACCTGGAGGACTTGGTCGACTACACGCTGGAGGAGCTGGAACAGCTCGCCGCACCCTGGCCGGCACGTTGGCTTCTTCCACCGAAACCGGGTGAACCGGAGCGCGTGGTCTACCTCTTCGCTGGTCCCGGCGGCCTCGAAGTGGGCACGAGGGACGTCCTGGGGCGCGAGCTCGACATCATCGGCGTCGAGCTCAACGAGGACGCCGCCGCGACCGCGGTGAAGGCTGGCTTCCAACGGATCGTCGCCGACGTCCGGACGCTTGATCCGCACCATCCTGCACTGCGTTGGACGCGTGGCCTGATCGTCACCGCGCCGTGCCAGTGCTGGACGCCCGCAGGCAAGCGGGCCGGCCAGGACCCGCGCAACCAGCAGATCCTCCTCGACATGTTCGCCTGCGCCTGGGAGGCCACGGTCGGCGTCTGGGAGGAAGGACGGGAGTGCGCGGAAGATTGCCCGAGCGACTGCGAAGAATGCTGGGATGGCTGGTCCGGCCCCATCTACGGGGTGGACGAGGTCCGCTCAATGGCCAAGGACCTGACCGACGACCGGATCGGCCTGCTCGCCGAAGTCGTGATCTGGGGCCTCGCCCTGTCCGTCGCCTCGCATGACTTCGGGTGGATCGCGATGGAACAGTCCAGCGCCCTGCCGCAGGTCATCATCGACGGCATCCGTGAAGAGCTTCGCTGTGCTGACTGGCTGGCGGTGGACTTCCAGATCCTCGACGCCGTGGACTACGGGCTCGCCAGCCGCCGGAAGCGGACGTTCATGCTCGCTGCCAGGCATCGGTACGCCGTCGCCAGCACGCGGCCCGAGAACGAGATCACCACGACCACAGCAGCGCAGGCCCTCGGCTGGCCGCCCGGAATCAGGGTCAACACCCGAGGCACGAGGCGAACCGCCGGGGGCAACTGCTGGAGCGCGGACAAACCCGCGACTGCCATCACCAGCAAGATCCGCGGGTGGTACTGGGAGCACGACAAGGAGCGGCGGTTCACGCTCGACGAGGCAGCCCTCCTGGCCGGCTTCCGCCCCGGCTACCCGTGGACCGGCTCCAGGTCGAGCTGTACCCAGCAGATCGGCGACGTGGTGGCACCCCCAATGGGAGCCGTCGCCATCGGGGCACTTCTCGGCATGGCGTGGGAGGCCCGACTTCGTGACTACCTCGCCGAGATCTACAACTTCGCACCGGCCGAGCACGCGCTCGCAGCATGATCGAAAGAGAGAACATGTCCAGCTACCGCTTCAACCCGAACCTCCTGCTCATGTCCATCGCCAGGCCGGATCTCGACTGCGAGCTCTGCGAGGCTGACCGCCGCACGTCCATGGCCGACGCACGAACGGCGATCTGCCTCAACTCTGGAGTGGCCCTCGACGACATCGACGCCGCCTCCGGCTACAACTACTCCCGCCGCGCGTACGACCGCGTCCGAGCCTCGTGGGTCGATCTCATCCGCCAGCACGGCTACAGCGAGTTCTACGAGATGCGCGACATCGACGAGGTCCGCGCCCGCTGGGCCGAGAAGCGCCCCGACTTCGTCGAAGGCGACGACTGGTTGCCCGAGGCGTTCGAAGCCCACCGGCAGTTCATCGAAGCCCTCGGTCGGCCGTGCCGCCGTTCATCCTGCGACATCCACTACCCCGCACCCGTCCTGTGAGCACGAGGAGCGACATGACCGAGAGCACCGAAGCCGCCGCTGTCCACATCGCATGTCCGAAGTGCCACTCCCTCGACGTGCACCTGAACGTTCGCGAGTGGGCCGTCTGTGACACCTGCAAGTGCGGCGGCATGTGGGGCGAGTTCATGGTCTGCAACTGCTGGGGCTACGACTGCCCCGCCATCCTCGCCGAGCTCTGAAGAGCAGGTGCGATTGCAAGAGTGTAACTAGCGAAACCCCCGGAAGGGGGTCGTCGCGGGGTGGTGCCCGCGGCCTGATGAGCAGCCGAACTGGAGGAAACCATGAAGACGTTCACCTGCGTTGCCGGCCTGGAGTCCGGAACAACCTCGATCAGCCGTGTTGAGCCCGGAGGCATCCAGCACACCTCCGAGCACCCCTGGGTGACGACCTACTGGGTCGAGGGCCCCAGGGTGCACGGAACCATCGAGGTGGCGCCGTCGTATCGCGACCTCGACGGTTGGCACTTCATGCCGACCGGCCTGCACCTCACGTACGGGCCGCACCAGTACGCCCAGTACAACGGCTCCCTCGTGGTCAACGGCGTGCCCTTGGCCGGCTCCCTCGAACTGCCGGCCGATAGCCCCGCACAGTGGGACACGATCACCATCCGGCGCACCCTCGGTCCGTCCTCGAACTCCGGGTCCACCGCCCCGGAGGCCACCCAGCGCAGGGCGCGAGAGATCCTGCGGGCCACCTTCGAGGCCCACATCGCCAACGAGCAGCACGCTTTCGAGACGGCCGCCGCCTACGCACGGCACAAGCGCACCGAGCGCCTGGAGAGCCTGCGGCGCGCCGAAGCCGCCGCACGGCAGGCGTTCGACCACGCCGAGACCGAACTCCGGGCGGTCATCGACCGGACCATCGCGATGGAGAGCCGCTTCGAGCAGACGCTCGCCGCCTGCGCCCCCGCGGCGAACTAACCGGAAGTCGGAGAAGACCTTGAATGGCACGGAAGTTGAGATCGCCAAGCTGAGGGCCGGGGATCGAGTCGAGGCCACCACCTACGACGCCGGCGGGCGCACCATCACCCGGACCGGCGTCCTGCTGGCCAAGCCGAGGCTCGTGGTGGTCCAGGTCTGGGGGCACCGGGTCAAGAAGTGGCGCCTCCACATCGACGCCCCGGGCTCCGAGATCGCTCGCGCGAACGCCGTCGCCCTCTGGCCACACCAGCGCGTCAGGCGCCTCGACGCACCCACCGACTCCGACCAGAACGCCTAACCACGGGAGATCCCAAGTGAAGTACGCACCGTTCGCCGAATGGCTCACCGAGAAGGCCATCGCCGCTGGGTACGAGGTGGACCTGCCCCACCTCGGAGCCCGCTCCCGCCTCGCCGAGGCGGCCGGCCTGCACACCGGCAGCCTGAGCCAGATACTCACCGGCTCCCGCCTGCCCGCCTGCGGGCACTGGGCGCTCCTGGCCGAGGCCGTCAAGGTCGAGGTCGACGACCTGGCCGAGCAGGTCAAGGCTGCGCGTCGAACCGCTCCCCGGCGCCCGCGGCGACCCCGAGGCCCCCAGCTGATCGGCCTGGCCGGACTCGCCCGATCCGGGAAGGACAGCGCGGCCTCCGCCCTGGTTGAGGCTGGGTGGACACGGCGGGCCTTCGCCGACCCGCTCAAGGAGATGCTCTACGTCCTCGACCCCCTGGTGTTCAGCCCGAGCGGGAGGCGCATTCGACTGAGCGGGCTGGTCGACGGACTCGGTTGGGAAGGGGCGAAGAAGCTCCCCGAGGTCCGGGCCCTCCTCCAGCGAGGAGGCACGGAGGCTGGCCGCGGAGTGCTGGGGCATAACGTGTGGGTCGACCAGATGTTCCGCGACGCCGACGCCTGGACGAAGCCGGTCGTCATCCCCGACGTGCGCTTCCCGAACGAGGCCGAGGAGATCAGGCGGCGCGGCGGCCTGGTCGTCCTGATCGGCCGCCCCGGCCAGGCGCTGATCGACGGGGCCAGCCACATCAGCGAGCACGCCCTCGCCTACTGCCCGGTCGACGCCACCATCCTCAACACGGGCACGCTGGCGGACCTTGGCGACCGCATCAGGGCGATTGCGAAGGTGTGATTGCAAGAGTTGATACGCCTCGCCCATTGGGATAGTGTAACTAGCGAGAGAGAGGGAAACCCCTTGAACACCAACACCCTTGTTCACAGCCCTGCGATCCTCGGAGAACTCCCCGAGGGGACCGTGATCCGCGACGCAGACGGTGACACCGGGACCAAGGCCGGAGACGGATTTGCCGTCGTCGGCTGGCGCTACCCGCTGGCCCCCGAGTGGTTTGCGATGCCGGCCACCGTCGTCGGGCCGCCACCGGCAACCGTTCAACTGATTGCCGACCTCAGTGGCCCGCTGACCCTTCCGGTGCTGCTCGCCGAACTGCGGAGCATCGCCGCCGACCTGAACGACCTGATCAAGCGCCAGGAGAACGAGCTCGACGAGCTTCGTGACGACTACGGCGACGTGCTGTCCGGGGAGCTCGCCGACTGGGACGAGCTGAAGGCCGACCACCACGAGGAAGGCTCGGCCGCACTCGGCGCGGTTCTCCTCCGCCTGGGAGAGCTCACCAGTACCCGGAGCGGCCCGTGAGGCTGACCCCCCGCAAGGAAGAAGTCTCTGCGGTCGTCGCGCTGCTGGAGTCCCAGGACTTCGACAGCGCCGACCAGATGGCCAAGGCCATCCTCAAGGAGGCCGGCGAGATCCTCCAGATGCGCGACTGGTTCGCCCTCGCGCATACCTGGAACGACGGAAGCCGCGGCCTCAACTGGGCCCCGTTCGGCAACGAGTCCGAAGCCGTCGCCTTCGCCAACAAGATCGCCATCGGCGGCACGGCGCGCATCATCAAGCTCTACGCCCCCGGCGTGACGCTCGCCAACATCGACGGCAAGAAGGGCTGGAAGGGCTACTGCCAGGACGCCGAGTGCGGCCACGCACCGAACGTCCACTCTGCCGTCGCCGCCGCCCGAGGCGCCTGCCACATTCCCACCTGCCCCTGCGGGCAGTTCCGAAAGTAGACGGAGGTAACCGCATGACGGCCAAACCCGTCACCTTCTGGACCTGCCCCTGCGGCTCGAAGAGGGCATACGAAGACGCGCACGCCGCGGTGAAGGCCCTGGGCAAGGCCCAGGCAAAGCGCGCCCGAATTGCCGACCGCCGGGGAACCGGCCGAGGGATCCGTCAGGAGAGCCGCGCCTACGAGTGCGAGTACGGCATGTACCACCTCACCGCGCAGTCCCGCACGAGCTACCTCGGGGCCGCGGCTTGACCTCGACCAACGCCTGATGCAGGGCGGAAGCAACCGGCTGCTGACCCCGGAAGAAGTCGCGACGTGGCTCAAGGTCAGCGAGATCACCGTCAAGAACAAATACCGCGCATGGGGCTTGCCCTGCCAGAAGGTGGGTCGGCTGCTGCGTTTCCGTGAGCGGGACGTCGTGAACTACCTCGACAAGAACTACGGGTAGCACCAGCAGGCCGTACAGCCCCACGACACAGAGAGGGGGCCGCATGGCCACCGTCTTCCAGAAGTGCAAGGAAGAATCGGACAACCGTTATTACCCATGCGAGAAATCGCGATGCGGTCACAGTTGGACCGTCCGCTACCGAGAGCCAGGGGGTCGTACCGGCCGCCAGCGTGAGCGGTCATTCCCGACCAAGCGGGAGGCTGATAACTACGGCATCAAGATGGAGAATGACAAGCGCGCTGGAATCTATCTTGATCCCAAGCTTGGCCAGATAACCGTCAGGGCCTGGGCCAATGAATGGCTGGGCTCTCAAATCATCGCCCCCAACACCGAGCGGGATTACAAGGGCTTTATTGGCAATCACCTTGTGCCGCACATCGGGCGCAAGACCATCGCCAATGTCACGACACAAGACATTCAGCGCCTCATTGCTCGCATGACAAAGGCCGGACTGAAGGGGAGCACCATCAAGACGCGCATGATTCCCCTCCGTTCCATGCTGAATGCAGCTGTGGCCGACAAACGGATAGCCGAGAGCCCCTATCAGGCAAAGAACCTCACGTTTCCGCGTGTTGCCTCACAAGCTGTGGACGCTGACGCTATTCCGACCCTTGCGGAGATCGTGGCCATTGCCGCCGAACTTCCGGCGGAATATCGGCTGATCGTCTGGCTTGGCGCGGGCGCGGGCGCACGCCCCTCGGAAGCCTTCGGGGTTTCGGAGGACTGTGACCGTGGCGACACGCTCCGATTCTATCGGCAGGCGACCGACAAAGGCGGCAAGGAGACGGGGCGCAAGGCACTGGTCCCCCTGAAGCACAGGGCGGAGGACGATTGGCGGGACGTGCCCATGCCACCCTTCCTCGCCGAGGGATTTCGGGCTCACGTGACGGAGTACGGTACCCACACCATCGGAGCGGGGACGGGTCTGCTGTTCGCCACCAAAGCTGGGGGGCTGCTGACTCACGAAGGGTTCTACTACCATTGGCGGAAGGCAATGCAGGCCCTGGGGCTCTCGTGCACCCCTCACGACCTTCGGCACTTCTTTGCGTCCACCGCACTCGCGGCGGGAGTATCCCTGCTGGAGGTCTCCCGATGGCTGGGCCACAAGTCGATCAAGATTACGGCGGACATCTACGGGCACCTTGTGCAGGACGCCCCGGAGCGGATGCGGCGGGTCATGCAGGACGCTCTACGGCCCGCCGCGCGGGGGCTGGAGGCGGAGTGAGCCGGGATGGCCCGGGGGGCTTTGAAGCCGCCCCAAAGGCGGCCTGATGTGCTGGCAACATAGCGGCGTGCTGGTTCCGTGCTGACTCTGACACCCGGAAAGGGCGTTTATGCAGGTCAGAGGTGCCATGTGCAACGTTCGGCGTCAACGTCTGACCGGACGACACCGGACGGCGCGGGGCGGCGGCGGACGACGGCCGGTCGCCCGGCGCGGGAGCCTTCTACGGGGCGGCCCCGGACCTCCAGAGGTCCGGGGCCGCCCCGGCTTCGTGTCGGCTCCGTGCGCTGCGAGGATGTGAGTTCAGGAAGTTCAGCCGGCCAAACGGGGCCGGCCCGGGCCGTGGGGGACTACACCTTGTAGGCGCGCCCCGGGAGAAGGCAAGGGAGGAAGAACAGTCATGGTGGTCACGCTCGCCAAGGGCGGGAACGTCTCGCTCACCAAGGCCGCGCCGAACCTGACGCAGGTCCAGATCGGCCTCGGCTGGTCCGCCCGTTCGACCACGGGCGCACCGTTCGACCTCGATGCGAGCGCCCTGATCTGTGGTGGCGGCCGGGTGCTCGGTGACGAGTACTTCGTCTTCTACAACAACCTCAAGAGCCCCGAGGGCTCGGTCGAGCACACCGGTGACAATCTCACCGGCGGCGAGGACGACGGCGACGACGAGGTGGTCCTGGTCAACCTGGAGCTGGTTCCGGCGCAGGCGGACAAGGTGGTGTTCGCGGTGTCGATCTACGACGCCGAGGCGCGGCTGCAGAACTTCGGGCAGGTCCGCAACGCCTACATCCGGGTCGCCAACTCCCTCGACGGCGAGGAGATCGCCCGTTACGACCTGTCCGAGGACGCGTCCAGCGAGACCGCGATGATCTTCGGCGAGCTGTACCGCTACGCGGGCGAGTGGAAGTTCCGCGCGGTGGGCCAGGGCTACGCCTCCGGCCTGCGCGGCATCGCCCTCGATTTCGGCGTAAACGTACAGTAAGGGCGAAAAGGCGAAAATCAGAACAATCGCACCCAACCTACGATCATGAGAACAGAAGGCAGTGCGGGGGTGACCTGACCGGGCCCGGCCCGGTCAGGGCGTCTCGGGACGAGGCCGCCCCCGGCACGGCCCGAAACCCGAAAGGTAACCAAGTCCCGTGTTCCTCCGCACTTTCGGCTGGTCGTTCGCGATCACCGTCCTAGGCCTGATCGCGGCCGGACTGCTCTGGGGGGCCCAAGGATTCGGCATCGTGCTGATCCTCTCCATCCTGGAGATCTCCCTGTCGTTCGACAACGCGGTGGTCAACGCCACGGTGTTGAAGCGGATGAACCCGTACTGGCAGAAGATCTTCCTGACCGTCGGCGTGCTCATCGCCGTCTTCGGCATGCGGCTGGTCTTCCCGCTGCTGGTGGTCGGCCTCACCGCGAAGCTCAACCCCGCGACGGTCGTCGACCTCGCGCTGCACTCCGACAAGACGCACGCCGGCCTGACCTACGGTCAGTACCTGGAGGCGGCCAACCCCGCCATCGCGGCCTTCGGCGGCGTCTTCCTGCTCATGATCTTCCTCGACTTCGTGTTCGACGACGAGAAGGAGCACAACTGGCTGGGCTGGATCGAGCGCCCGCTGGAGAAGGTCGGCAAGCTGGACGCCTTCTCCAGCGTCGTCGCGCTGGTCGTGCTGGTGCTGGCCTCCAACTTCTTCGCCGGGGAGCACGCTGAAACCGTTCTGCTCGCCGGTGTCCTCGGCCTGATCACCTATCTCGTGGTCGGCGGCCTCTCCTCGATCTTCGAATCGGGTCTGGAGGAGGACGCCGAGCGCGAGGAGGAGGCCGAGAAGTCCGGCAAGTCGATCCTCCAGGTCGGCGGCAAGGCCGCGTTCTTCCTCTTCCTCTACCTGGAGGTCCTGGACGCCTCGTTCTCCTTCGACGGCGTGGTCGGCGCGTTCGCCATCTCCAGCGACATCTTCCAGATCACCCTGGGCCTGGGCATCGGCGCGATGTACATCCGCTCGCTGACCGTCTTCCTGGTCCGCAAGGGCACCCTGGACGACTACGTCTACCTGGAGCACGGCGCGCACTACGCGATCGGCGCGCTCTCGGTGATCCTGCTGGTCGGGATCAAGTACCACATCCCGGAGATCGTCACCGGCCTGATCGGCGTCGCCTTCATCGGGCTGGCGCTCGGCTCGTCGATCCTGCGCAACCGGCGCGAGGCCGCGCGGGACGAACCGGAACTGGTGAGTACGGGTACCGGCGAATAGCCCGCCGGGTACGCGAAACGGCCGCCTCCGGGAATCCGGGGGCGGCCGTTTCGCGTCGCGGTGCGCCCGCTCAGCCGAGCTGCTGCTCGATCGCGCGCAGCTTGCGCTCCAGCGAGTCCAGCTTGGGCATCGACAGGGTGTCGTCGTCGGCCGTCAGGTCGATGGTCGAGCTGCGGTAGGACGAGCCCGAGGCCGATCCGGCGGACGAGGACGAGGAGTAGGACGACGAGTAGGACGAGGACGAGGAGGACGCCGAGGAGGACGGCGCGTACGACGAGCCGACGGCGGCACGCGGGCGGCGGCCGGCGTCCAGCGCGGCCGGCTCCAGCGGGCCCGAGGCGGCCTGGTGCGAGGAGGCGGTGTCCGACTCGGCGGCTAGGGCAGGCTCCGTAGCGGTCTGGCCGTCGCCGGCAGCCGTGAGCGCGGGCACCTGGCGGCCGCCGCGGGCCCGGGCGAGCATGCCGCCCTGGCGGGAGATGGCCTTCAGCTCGGCCCGCTCGCGGCGGTCGGCCGTGCGGGCCCGCACCTTGGCGTCCAGCTTGGCCTGGCGCTCCTCGCGCACCTCCTCGACCGCCTCGTCCAGGCTGCGGACGTTCTCCAGCAGCATCAGCGACCAGGCCGCGTAGGTCTCGCGCGGGGCGCGCAGCCAGCGGACGATCCGGATCTGCGGCAGCGGGCGCGGCACGAGCCCCTGCTCGCGCAGCGCGGCCTTGCGGGTCTGCTTCAGCGCGCGGTCGAACAGGATCGCCGCCGAGATCGACATGCCGGAGAAGAACTGCGGGGCGCCGTCGTGCGACACGCCGCGCGGCGCGTGCACCCAGTTGAACCAGGCCGAGGCGATCGCGAACACCCAGACCAGCAGGCGGGAGCCGAGCGCGGCGTCACCGTGGCTGGCCTCGCGGACGGCGAGCACCGAGCAGAACATCGCGGCGCCGTCGAGGCCGAACGGGACGAGGTACTCCCAGCCGCCGGACAGCCCCAGGTTCTCCTTGCCGAAGCCCACCAGGCCGTGGAAGGACAGCGCGGCGGCGACACCGGCGCAGCAGAACAGCAGCGTGTAGGAGGAGATGCCGTAGATCATCTCCTTGCGCCGCCGACGCTCCTCGCTGCGCTCCCAGGAGTCGCCGGCCTCTTCCTTCTTCGTGTTCTTGAAACGCAGCGTCGCCAGCAGGACGGCGACGAACAGCAGGGCTGCGCCGCCGACGACGGTCCAGACCAGCTGTATGGAGGTCAGGTTCATTGCGGGTCGGGCCTCGGGTTTCCGCAGGGGACGGGTTCACAGAGCGACACAGGCGGTCAGCTCCCGGTACTCGGGTCGCGCCTGACGGTTCGTTCGTCGCCGCACGGCGTACCCGCCGCACCCGCGCAGGGGCGGACGGGACACCTGTGCGGCTAGACGATATCGCGTCCGAAGGGGCGGCATGTTACGGGAGGGGGGCTTCCTCCCGCCAATCGACCCGCCGGCCGCTCCACTCGTCGACCCGGCGGTGAGCGCCGGGGGGCCCGACGGGGTAGGGGAGGGGAAGGTTTGGGTATCCGAGGGCCGGGCTGATGCCCGATCATGGAGCGGCGAACCGTCAGATCGCCTGACGGGAGCAGGGGGAGAGGGCGGGATGGTCTCGATCTGGGAGTACCTGCGCGGGGAGCGGAACTACACCTTCGACAACCCGGGCGGTCAGCACAAGGTCATACTCACCAAGTCGACCCCGCAGCACGCGATCACCGGGTCCGCGGCCACCACCGGCTACCTCTACGTCAACCTGCACTGGACCACCCGCTCCGGGGCCGTCCGGCCGAGTGCCCGGGAACGCGCCAAGCGCCTCTTCAGCCCCCGCATCCTGCGCCCGCTGGAGCCGGACTCGGTGCAGAACGAGCAGGTCAACGTCGACCTCGACCTGGCGTGCATGTACGAACTGTCCGACGGGAGCAGCGGCGTGGTGCAGCCGCTCGGCGGCTACTTCGGCGACCTCCGGCAACCGCCGTACATCAAGCTCAGCGGCGACGACCAGTACGGGGCGCCGTCCGGCGAGACGATGTACGTCAACCTGGAGAAGAAGGACAAGTTCAAACGGCTGCTGATCTTCGTCTACATCTACGACGGCACGCCGGCCTTCGAGCAGTCCCACGCGGTGGTGACGATCGTGCCGCAGACCGGGCCGCGGATCGAGATCAAGCTGGACGAACGGGCCCGGGCGGCGCGCTCGTGCGCGGTGGTGCTGATCGAGAACGCGGGGGACAACCAGCTGACGGTGCGCCGTGAGGTGCGGTACGTCAACGGGTTCCAGGCGGACATCGACCGGCTGTACGGGTTCGGGATGCAGTGGCAGCGCGGGTACAAGAGCCAGGGCGGTTCCGACTAGGCCCCGTCCGGCCTCGGCCCTGCCCGGTCTGGTCGGAGCCGGGCGGCGGTGGTGCCCTGAGCAGGCCGGTCAGCGGGGCTGGAACTGCGGGCCCTGCGGCGGCAGGGCGAACTCCTCGCCGGTGGGCGGCTGGGCCGGGGCCTGGGCCGGTGGTTGCGCGGGGGCCTGGGCCGGCGGCTGCTGGCCGGTGCCGGCGTGCGGGTAGCCGTAGCTGCCGGGGTGCTGCTGCGGGGCGGGCTGCTGCTGGTGCGGGTAGCCGTAGCCGGTGCCCTGCTGCTGCGGGTACGGCTGGGGAGTGGGTTGCGGGTACCCGTAGCCGGTACCGGGCTGCTGCTGCGGATAGCCGTAGCCGGTGCCGGGCGGCTGCTGGGGCTGTGGCTGCTGCGGGTAGCCGTACCCGGTGCCGGGCTGGTGGGCCGGGGGTGCGGTCGGAGCCGGCGGCGCGGCCGGGGGAACGGTGGGCGGGGCGGTCGGCGGGGGCGGCACCGGGCCCGGGGCGGCCTCGGCGGGCTGCTGGGGCCGGCTCTGGGGGGTGGCCGACGGCTGCGGGACGGCCGGGGCCAGGGTGAAGGTGCCGGGCTCGGGCGGGGCGGTCGGGCGCGGGGCGGGCAGCGGGGTGCTGCGCGGGTCGACGGCGGCGGTGGGGGTGGCCGTCGAGGCCGCCGCCGGGGCCGCGTCGGCCTCCGCCTCGTCGTCGACGGTAATGCCGAAGTCGGTGGCCAGGCCGATCAGGCCGGAGGTGTAGCCCTGGCCGATCGCCCGGAACTTCCAGGCGCCGGAGCGCCGGTACAGCTCGCCCGCGACCAGGGCGGTGACGTTCTCGCCGTCGGAGATCGCGAACTCGGCGAGTGCGGGCGTGCCGTCCCCGGCCGTGGCGTCGAAGAGCAGCAGGCGCAGCCCGGGCACCGCGCGGAAGGAGCCGCCCTCGGAGGAGCCGGCCAGCACCACCCGGTCGACGTCGGCGGGCAGCTTGGCGAGTTCGACCTCGATCGTGTCGATGATCTCGGCGCCGCCGGAGGTCTGCTGCTTGGGCAGGTGGCGCACCAGGCCGGAGGGGTGTCGCGGCTGGTTGTAGAAGACGAAGTCGGCATCCGAACGGACCTTGCCGGTGGCGCCGAGCAGCAGCGCGGACGCGTCCACGTCCGGCGCACCGGGCGTGGCGCTCCAGCGCAGCACGGCGCGGACCGCCGCAGCCGGCAGTGCGATGTTGGCGCCCTTGGCCATCACGTGCGTCATAGCCGACCATCCTGCCCGTTCGCCACCCCTTCGGACAACGTGACCGGGACCGTCGGAACCGGGTCGAACTTTGCCAAGACTTGCGCTTGCCGGGGGTTTGCCGGTGCTCGACCGGTGATCGGTGATCTGGACGGCGATGTTCCGGGAGTTCAGTGCCGAGGAACCGGGGACGGCCGGAATCCGTCCGTACGATGGGCGGTCCAAGGGCCCGCCGGGGTCGGGCGGAGGGGGGCCCGCCGGCGTCCGTCCGGGAACCACGGAGCCCCGTGGACCGGTTAACCATGGTGTCGCACCGCTGGATCGCGGTGTCGTCCCGCGCCGCCGCACGCCCCGGCAACGGACCGGTGGCCGTCAAACCTCTGAGGAGAGCACCTTGCGCCATTTCGGCCACCTCGCCGACGACGTACGCGGTCGCCTCTTCCTCGAACCGCCCCGGCCGTTCACCGCGCGGAGCGAGGCCGCGGTGCTGGCCACCGCCCTCGGCGGCACCCTCTACAGCCCCGCCACCCGGCCCGCGCTGGCCGCCGACATCCGCAAACAGGCTGCTCGGGGCGTGGTGTCGATGGTGCTCTGCCTGGAGGACGCGATCGCCGACCACGAGGTGGACGCGGGGGAGCGGAACCTGGTCGAGCAGTTGAATGACCTGGTCAGGGATTTCACCGACTGCACACAAGGCCACCCCCTGCTCTTCATCAGAGTTCGAGCCGCCTCCCAGATCCTCGACCTGGCCGAGCGGCTCGGGCCGGCCGTCGAGCTGCTGAGCGGGTTCGTCCTGCCGAAGTTCACCACGGAGACCGGCGGCGCGTACCTGGCCGCCCTGGCCGCCGCCGAGGCCGCCACCGGGCGCCGGCTGTTCGCCATGCCCGTCCTGGAGTCACCCGAACTCGCCCACCTGGAGACCAGGCGCCAGCAGCTCTTCGGCATCGCCGACCTGCTCGCCGGGCACCGGGAGCGGGTGCTCGCCGTCCGCCTCGGCGTGACCGACCTGTGCTCCGCGTACGGCCTGCGCCGCTCGCCCGACCTCACCGCGTACGACGTCGCCCTGGTCTCGGCGGTGATCGGCGACGTGGTCAACGTGCTCGGCCGGGCGGACGGCACCGGGTACACCGTCACCGGTCCGGTCTGGGAGTACTTCCCGGTCCAGGAGCGGATGTTCAAGCCGCAGCTGCGCCGCACGCCGTTCGCCGAGGCCCCCGGGACGGCCCGGGCCTCCGGCGAGGAGGTCCGCCGGCGGATCATCGAGCACGACCTGGACGGGCTGATCCGGGAGGTCGAGCTCGACCGGGCCAACGGCCTGCTCGGCAAGACCTGCATCCACCCCAGCCACGTCCCCGCCGTGCACGCCCTCTCGGTGGTCACGCACGAGGAGTACTGCGACGCCCGGGACATCCTCCGGCAGGAGCAGGACGGCGGCGGGGTCCTGCGCTCGGCGTACACCAACAAGATGAACGAGGCCCGGCCGCACCGGGCCTGGGCGGAGCGGGTGCTGCTGCGGGCGGAGGTGTTCGGGGTGGCCCGGGAGGACGTGAGCTTCGCGGAGCTGCTCGCGGCCTGCCTGTGCGGGGGGTGAGGGGGCTGCGCGCGGCTGAGGGGGCTGTCCGCGGCTGACCCGAACGGCCCCACCGATCCGACCCATCCGGCCCATCCGGCCGATCCGACTGATCCGACTGATCCGACCGATCCGAAGACCGCACCACCGCACCATGCGAAGGCAGGACCAGCAGTGACAGCACAGCAGACGTGGACCGGCCGTTGGGTCGCCGACCGGGCCGGCATCGCCCTGACCGGATCGGACCGCCTCCCCGAACTCGTGGGCCTGGCCCTGCGTTCCCAGAACCCGAAGCGCGCCCACCTGCTGGTCTCCACCGTGCTCGGCAAGCACGTCCCGCAGCGGCCCGCGGTCGTCCACGGCGTCGGGCTCGAACTCGGCCGGCAGGTCCGCGAGTTGCTCGGCGACGAGGCCGCCGCGAGGGCCGTCGTCCTCGGCTACGCGGAGACGGCCACCGGCCTCGGCCACAGCGTCGCCGACGGCCTCGACGCCCCGTACCTGCACTCCACCCGCCGCCCGGTGGCCGGCGTGCCCCCACTCGGCGGCTTCGAGGAGGAGCACTCGCACGCCACCTCGCACCTGCTGCTCCCCGCCGATCCCGAACTCCTCACCGGTGACGGACCGTTGGTGCTGGTCGACGACGAGTTCTCGACCGGCCGCACGGTCCTCAACACCATCCGCGAACTGCACGCCCGCCACCCCCGCGACCACTACGTCGTCGTCGCCCTGGTCGACCTGCGCTCCGCCGCCGACCGCCGCCGGCTCGCCGACACCGCCGCCGAACTCGGCGTCCGGCTCGACCTGGTGGCCACCGCCAGCGGCGCCGTCCAGCTGCCCGCGGACGTCCTGGACCGCGCCGAGCGGCTGATAGCCGAGGCCGCCCCCGCCCCCGCCGCGCCCCCCGGACCGCCCGCACCGCTCGCCCGGGTCGACCTGGACTGGCCCGCCGGGCTCCCCGACGGCGGCCGGCACGGGTTCACCGCCCGCGACCGCGTCCGACTGGACGCCGCCCTGCCCCGCCTGGCCGCACAGCTGGCCGACGCACTGCCCGCCACGGCGCGGCGCGTGCTGGTCCTCGGCTTCGAGGAACTGATGTACGCCCCGCTGCGGCTGGCCGGCGCACTCGCCGACCGGCTGGGCGGCGACCGCGTCCGCTACTCCACCACCACCCGCTCGCCCGTCCTCGCCGTGGACGACCCCGGCTACGCCATCCGCACCCGCCTCGCCTTCCCCGCCCACGACGACCCGCAGGACGACGCTTCGCGCGAGCGCTACGCCTACAACGTCGCCCCCGGCAGCGACCCGGCCCGCCGGTTCGACGCGGTCGTGCTGGTGGTCGACGACGTCGCCGACACCCCCGCCCTGCGCGAGGGCGAGCGCGCCCTGCTCGGCCAGCTGCGGCAGGTCACCGACCAGGTGGTGCTCGCGGTGCTGCCCTCCCACCGGCCGGCCGGGCTGCCGTCCAGCACGCCTCCCCGCCTGCCGTCCCCGTTGTACGGCCCGGCGTTCTCCTCCTACCGGCCCGACGAGGTGGCCTGGCTGCTCAAGGACCTCTCCGGCGTCCCGCTCGAAGCCCCCACCGAGGAGCGCGAGGAGGCCGTCCAGAACGGCGGCGCGCACTACGCCGAATCGCTGCCGGTCGAGTACCAGCCCAGCCCCGAGTACCAGGAGCTGTTCCACCAGGCGCTGCGCGCCTCCGCCCGCCGCATCGCGCTCGCCGCCGGCACCGTCGCCGAGACCCTGCTGCGCGAGCGCGGCCCCGGCCTGGTGCTCGCCTCGCTGGCCCGGGCCGGCACGCCCGTCGGCATCCTGATCCGCCGCTGGCTCGCCCACGCCCACGGACTCGACACCCCGCACTACGCCGTCTCCATCGTCCGCGGCCGCGGCATCGACCCGGTAGCCCTGCGCTACCTGGCCGCCCACCACCGCGCCGGCGACGTGGTCTTCGTCGACGGCTGGACCGGCAAGGGCGCGATCAGCCGCGAACTCGCCGAGGCCCTGGCCGGCACCGGATTCGACCCGGACCTCGCCGTCCTCGCCGACCCCGGCCGCTGCGCGCGCACCTACGGCACCCGGGACGACTTCCTGATCCCCTCCGCCTGCCTCAACTCCACCGTCTCCGGCCTGGTCTCGCGCACCGTGCTGCGGCCCGGCCTGATCGGCCCGGACGACTTCCACGGCGCCAAGCACTACGCCGAACTGGCCGGCGCGGACGTCTCCGCCGCCTTCCTCGACACCGTGGCCGACCACTTCGACGCCGTCCGCCCGGAGGCCGTCGCCGCCGCCGACCGGCTGTCCACCGCCCCGGACCGCGCGCCCGACTGGGCCGGCTGGGCCGCCGTCGAGCGGATCAGCACCGAGTACGGCATCGACAGCGTCAACCTGGTCAAGCCCGGCGTCGGCGAGACCACCCGGGTGCTGCTGCGCCGCGTCCCCTGGCGGGTCCTCGCCCGGCGCGGCGCCGGCGCCGACCTCGACCACGTCCGGCTGCTCGCCGCCCAGCGCGGCGTCGAGGTCGAGGAGGTGGACGGCCTGCCGTACTCCTGCGTCGGCCTCATCCACCCCCGCTACAGTCGGGGAGCGACCGGGGCCTCCGGTAGGACCGTTGTGGTGAAGGAGTCCTGATGAACGCCGATGTTCTCGTCGCCAGCGACCTCGACCGGACGCTCGTCTACTCCAACCGGGCCCTCGCCCTGGACGTCCCCGACCGGCTCGCGCCCCGGCTGCTCTCCGTCGAGGTGCACGACGGCAAGGCGCTCTCGTTCATGACCGAACAGGCCGCCGCGCTGCTCGCCGAACTCGTCCGGCAGGCCTGGTTCGTCCCCGCCACCACCCGCACCCTCGCCCAGTACGAGCGGATCAACCTGCCCGGCCCGACGCCCGGTTGGGTCCCCGCGTACGCGATCTGCGGCAACGGCGGGCACCTGCTCGTCGACGGCGTGCCCGACCAGGACTGGCGCACCGAGATCACCGCGCGGCTCGCCTCCGGTGCGGCCCCGCTGGAGGAGGTCGTCCGGCAGCTCGCCCTGAGCGCCGACCCGGAGTGGACGCACAAGCGCCGCGTCGCCGACGGGCTGTTCGCCTACCTCGTCGTCGAGCGCGCCGCGCTGCCCGTCGGCTGGCTCGACGAGCTGACCGGCTGGTGCGCCGAACGCGGCTGGACGGTCTCGCTCCAGGGCCGCAAGGTCTACGCCGTCCCCGCGCCGCTCAGCAAGAGCGCCGCCCTCGCCGAAGCCGTCCGGCGCACCGGCGCGAGCACCGTGCTCGCGGCCGGTGACTCGCTGCTCGACGCCGACCTGCTGCTCGCCGCCGACGCCGCCTGGCGGCCCGGGCACGGCGAACTCGCCGACGGCGGCTGGACCGCCCCCGGCGTCACCGCCCTCGACGAGGTGGGGGTGGCGGCGGGGGAGGAGATCGTCCGACGGTTCCTCGCCCGGGTGGCCGCCGCTTCCGTCGCCCCCGCCGCCCCCACCGCCCCCGTCGTCGCTTCCTGAGCGGAAGCGGGAGCGGTCAGCCGCAGCAGCCGCCGCCGCAACAGCCCCCTCCGCCACCACCGTTGCCGGAGGGGGCCTGGCGCGGGGCGCCGCCCGAAGCGGAGCCGGTGACGGCGATGGCGGACAGCAGCTTCACGGTGTCCTCGTGGCCCTGCGGGCAGACGGCGGGGGCGCCGGCCTGCGCCATCGGGCGGCGGAGTTCGAAGGTGGCGCCGCAGGAGCGGCAGCGGAAGTCGTAGCGTGGCATACCGGCAGGGTACCCAGGCGGTGCCCTGCCGGCGCCCTACCGGTGTCCTATCGGTGGGTGCTGCCGGTGTCCTGCCCGGCCGGCGCTACCGGTACTACCGGCGCTACCGGTGCCCGCCCAGATCGCCGCGGATCAGCCCGATCACCTGCGCCGCCGTCTCCCGCACGCCCGCCAGCTCGGTCAGGAAGTGCCAGTAGTCGGGGTGCCGGCCGGCCGCCTCCAGGGTGGCCACGGCCCGGTCCAGCCGCGCCACCGCCTCGTCCAGCGGGGCGGCGTGCCGCGGGTCCGGCGCGCTGCGGCCCGTCATCGCCAGCCGCTGCGCGTCGCGCAGGGCGAACCGGGCCCGCTCCACCTCCCGGTGCGGGGCGTGCTGCACCTCGTTCAGCTGCCGCAGCCGCTCGTTCACCGCGACCACCGACCCGTCCGCGGTGTCCAACAGCGCGCGCACCGTACCGATGGCGCCCGTCGCGTCCGCCCAGCGCTGCTCGTCCCGTGCCCGGGCGGCCTCGGCGAGCTTGCGCTCCGCCGCCCGCCCGGTCTCCGCGACCTGCTCCGACACCCGCTGGAGGTCCTGCCAGCAGGCCGCGCTGAACCGGCGGCGCAGTTCGCTCAGCGCCGGCTCGACCGTCTCCGCCTTGGTCTCCAGCGCCTGGATCCGGGTCCGCAGGCTCGCCACCCGCCGGTCGATCTCCCGTGCCCGCTCCGGCAGTTGACCGGCGTCGGCCGCGATCGCCTCGGCGCGCTGCCGCACGTCGTCCGCGCGCCGCAGCGTCGGCGCCACCCCGTGCCGGGCCGGCCCCTCGTTCAGCAACCCGAGCTCCGGCGCCAGTTCGGCCAGCCGGGCCGCCAGGTCGTCCGCCCGCAGCCCGGCGCCGCGCACCGCGTCCAGCGCGTTGCTCGCCTGGAGCAGCGCGCGCTTCGCCTGCTCCACCGCCGGGGTGACCCGCATCAACTGCTGCTCGGCGCGCTGGAGGGTCGGCTGAAGCCGCTGGAGGAAGTCGTTCAGCTCCGCCCGGGCCGAGCCGAGCTGCCCCTTCACGTCCTCCAACTGCCGCCGGGCCCGCGCCGCGGTGCCGGCGTCCAGCGCCTCGTCGTCCAGGTTGTACGCGTCCAGCGCGCCCAGGTAGTTCACGGTGACCTGGTCCACCCGGCCGGTGATCCCCGCCAGGTCCGCCAGCGCCCGGCGGGCCGTCGCCTCGTCCTCGGCCGCCCGGACGGTCTCCACCGCCAACTGCACCTCGCGCTGCGTCGAGTCCAGCTCGTAGAACGCCTCCTGCGCGGCGTCCCGGGCCGCCTTGGCGTCCGCCCGCACACCCTCCCCGCCGCGCCGGCCCCACCAGCCGCCCGTCCCGGCCGAGGCCAGCCCCAGCGCACCCAGCGCACCCGCCAGCACCACCGGCACCACCAGTGCGTCGGCCAGCGCACTCCCCGCCCGACGCCGCCCCCGCCCGCTCCCGCCGGCCACCGTCACTGCGCGCTCCCTGCTCCGACCCGCTGATCCACCCCCATTCTTCCCGATCGCCCCACCGCACCGGCACCCCCACCCGCCCCACTCCCCGACCACCCGCACCACAGCACCCCCCGGGACCAGGTACCCTAGGCAGTCGTCGTGCCCCCACCGGGCCGCGACAGGGGGCGCGTAGCTCAGTGGTAGAGCGCTGCTCTTACAAAGCAGATGTCGGCGGTTCGAAACCGTCCGCGCCCACCAGCCAAAATGCCCCGGACCGATCTCGATCCGGGGCATTTGACATCTCAGGCTGACATCAATGGCGCCGTTTGAGCAGCCGGTCCATGTTGCCGAGCGCTTCGCGCTGGGTGTCCTGGGCCACGTGGGTGTAGACGTTCATCGTCAGCCCGATCTGGCTGTGGCCGAGGATCTCCATCACCACCCGGGGCGCTACCCCGCAGGCGACGAGCAGCGTCGCGCACCCGTGCCGGGCGTCGTGCAGCCGGATCACCGGGACGTCGGCGGCCTTGGATACTCGAACGAACGAGCGGTAGAGGTTGGTCGGCTCGATCGGCCGGCCGGTTCGGGTGGTGAAGACGTACCCGGTCTCCTCCCACTTGTCGCCGGCGGCGCGCCGGGCCTCGTCCTGCCGCATCCGGTGCCAGCGCAGGGCCGCCACGCAGATCCGGGGGAGCGGCACGGGGCGGCGCTTGCTGTTCTTGGTGGTGTCCTCGTACAGCTCGCCGCCGACTCGCTGGAGCTGTCGGCCCACCCATACGACCCGGCTCTCCAGGTCCAGCCACGACCAACGCAGACCGACGATCTCCCCACGCCGCATACCGAGCGCGATGGCCAGCACGAACGCGGCGTAGAGCGGATCGGTGCGGGCGGCCGAGAGGAAGGCGAGCGTCTGGTCGAGCGTCCACGGCGTGATCTCACGGCTCGTCACCCGGGGCGGCGGGACGAGCATCGCGACGTTCCTCACGATCAGCTCGTCCCGACACGCGGCGCTCAGAGCCGAACGGAGCACTCGGTGCGACTCCTTCGCGGTGGCGGCGCTGGACTGCTTGGTGACCTTCGCCAGGAACGTCCGTACGTCGCGCGGGCTCAGCGACTCCAGCCCCTTCGAGCCGAGCAGTGGGATCAGGTAGAGGCGCACGTGCGTCTCGTACTTGGCCTGCGTGGTCTTCTTTCGCTGGGGCTTGATGAAGTGCTCCAGCCAGTACGGCAGCCACTCGGAGAGCTTCGCCGACCGAGTCGGGGTGGCGATGCCCTGCTTGGCGCGGTCCACCAACTCCTTGCGCTTGCCGTCGCACTCGTCCCAGGTCTTGCCATAGACGAACTTGCGGGCCCACGTTCCATCGGGCTGCGGGACGTACACGGCAGCCTGGTACCGGCCGTCCTTCCGGCGGGTCACGGTGCCGGCGCCATTGGGGTTGCGCTTCGCCATCAGGCGTTCTCCTCGATCTTGGAGTGGAAGTAGGTGGCGAGGCATTCGACCGGGATGCGGCGGGACCGACCCTCGGTGATGCTGCCGAGCTTCTTTGTGCGGATGAGGTCGTAGACCTTGCTGCGGCTCATCCGGAGTGCGGCCATGACCTCGGGCACGGTCAGGGCTTCAGGGATGGCGGTAGCCATTGGGCGACTCCCGGGATTCGAGGCACGGAAAAGGGGCGGAGCCTGGGCTCCGCCCCTTCCTTCTCTGGGATCCGCTACTGCCGCTACTGCCGCTACCTCCCTGGTCAGGGGCATGTTTTTGGTAGCGGATTGGGTAGCGGTAGCGGATTGGTGCCGCTCCCGTCGGGGCGGGTGGGAGCGGCGGGCGGCCTACGGCGCGGTGGCGGCCTGGGCGTCGGGTAGCGGTTCGGTATCCGCTACCTGGGGCGTATCCGCTACCGGATACAGGGTCCTGACCTGCGCGGTAGCGGCAGTAGCGGCGGTAGCGGCTTCCTGGGAGCGAGGCGGGCGGGGCGGGCAGTACCGCAGCCACGCGTCGGAGAGGTCGGCGGCGTAGTAGCCCTTGGCGCTGCTCTTGGGTCCGGTCTTGATGTTGCGGGGCTTGATGGGGTCGGTGTCGGCGGTGACGTAGTCGCCGAGCATCTTGGCGAGGGCGCGGGCGGTGATGGGCCTGCCGTCGAGGTCGGCCCACGGGGCGTCGTCCAGCTCAGCCAGCTTGCTGAGCAGTTCGGCGCTGAGCATGCGCTCGGCGCCGTCGAAGATGTCCCGCAGGTCGGCGAGGAGGCGGATGCCCACGGAGCCCTTGTCGTTGGCCTTGGAGGCGGTGACGAGCTGGACGCACGCGGTGCGGGCGCGCTCGGGCCAGTGCCCGCCGGCGGCGTCGGCGACGGCGAGCAGGGGCTCCCACACGTCGGCGGGGCGGTCGCTGATGCCCTCGGGCAGCTCCGGCCAGACGTCGTGGAGCTGGTCGCGGATGCTGCTGGCCCACTCGGCGAGGCGGTCGCGCAGCTTGTGGCCCTCGGCCTTGTGGATGCGCTCGCGGTAGGGCTCCACGCGCTCGTTGGGGGCGCGGCGGCGCATCCGGATGATGACGGAGCGGCTCATGATGGTGTCGGGCAGGTCGCCGAGCCCGGCAGTGGCGAGAGCGGCGTAGACGGGGAAGGGCTGGACGGTCTGGGTTCCGCCGTCGCCGACGCAACGCAGGACGACGCCGGAGCGACGGTGGCCGGAGTTGATGAGGCCGCGCAGGTCCTCGTTGCCCTGCGCCTTGGGGCCGAAGACGGTGTCGATCTCGTCGAACAGCACGGTCGGGCGGGCGTCGGAGTCGGAGACGGTGCGGAACAGTGCGGCCGGGCTGACGTCGGTGGTGAGCACCGGGCGCGGGGTGATCGTCTCCATGATTTCCAGGGCCCGGGTCTTGCCGGATCCGGGCTCGGGGCTCAGGAAGGCGATGCGCGGGGTTGACTCGAAGCAGTCGAGCAGGTGGGTGTGGGCGTCCCACAGCACGACGGCGGTGTAGGCGGCCTCGGACGGGAAGACGTTGAAGCGCCGGTGGAACGCGTCGACCTCGTCGAGCAGGGCGGCGCCGTCCTCGGGGGCCGGCCGGTCCGGGGTCTTGGTGCTCTTAAGGGGGGAGCTGGGGTGCGTCATGCGGCGTCTCCGGCCGGGTTGTGGGCGATGGACCAGTTGAGGGCGTTCGTGATGGTCGCGTCGGCCTCGCGCGCGGTCAGGCCGGCCTGCTCCGCCGCCCCCTTAAGAGCGCTCTCGACCTCGTCGCGGCTGAGCTTGCCGTTGGCGACGAAGCGGCCCAGCGCGCGGGCGGCCCTGGTAAGGGCCCAGTTGCGGCTGCCCTCACGGGTGTTGGCGACGTTCGCCGTCTCGTTGCGCAGGGCGGCATCCACGTACGCGGGCCGGGTACCCGTGGTGCGGCGGTCGACCCGGAAGACCGGGGCGGCCGGCCTCGGCGGCGGGGCGAGGAGGCGGGCGATCCAGTCGGGCAGCGGCGCCGGATCGGTGTCGTTGACGACCTCGTAGCGACGCCCGGCGACGTTGCTGCCGGCGGCGACGACGTAGCCGCCACCGGCCCGGGTGTCGATCAGCCACCCCAGCCCGGCCCCGGCGCCGCCGGCGGTGTTGCGCAGGGCCACGTCGGCGGGGGCAGTGAAGTAGAGGTGGATGCCGCCGCTGGGGGTGGCGACGGTGTAGGTGTCGGCCGGGAACGGCCGACCGTTGCGCTCGCACAGCGCGGCCAGCACATCGGCTCCGTCCATCACCCGCTCGTCGGCCCACTCCGGGGGCACGGCGCCGCCGGGCTTGGGGGTGTCGAGGTCGACGACGACCAGGTTGGACGGGCCGGTGGCCAGTCCGATCCCGTACGGCCCGTGCGACCAGGTCCGGCGCACGGTGTCGGGGTCGAGGGTGGCGCGCTGCTCCCACCCGCGGTGGCTGGTGGTGCAGGGGCCGGTGCGGGGGCAGACGGTGGAGGCGTGCAGGGCGGGTTTCTTGCTGCGGGGCAGCAGGGGGAAGACGTGCCAGCCGCGTTCGATGGCGGCGATGGCGGCGGTGAGCAGGGGGTTGCCGGTCACGGCGAATCCCTTCGGCGGTTCAGGCCCGGGGCCGAGCGCGGCTGGCCCCGGGCGGAAGGGTCAGAGGTCGAAGAGGGAGTCCGGCTCGGCGGCCGGGGTGGTGGCCTGGCGGGCCTTGTCGGCGGTGCGGTGGGTGGCGTCGTGGCAGTGCGGGCACCAGGCGGCCAGCGACTGTTTGGGCAGGACGGCGGCCTTGTGCGGGGGCAGGAGGAGGCTGTCCGGGTCGGCGGGGGCGGCGAGCAGGTGCACGGGGCCGGTGCCGTGGCGGGCGTAGGCGCCGTGGACGGCGGGGCAGCGTCCGCCGTCCTTGTCGTGGTTCTTGCCGCAGGTGCCGCGGCACTGGCAACGCCCGGCTGCGGCGGCCATGACGGCCTGCCACAGGCCGCGCTGGTCGCCGAGCGGCGGGATCCGGGTCACGCGGCCACCCCCAGCCCGGCCCCGGCGCCGCCGGCGGTGGCGCGGTCGAGGAGGAGGCGGATGGCGGCGACGGCCTGGGCTGGCAGGACGCCGTTACCCAGCGCCCGGAGTTGGGCGGTGCGGGACAGGCCGGGGACGTCGGTGACGTGTCCGGGCGGCAGGCCCATCAGCCACTCGACCATGACCGGGTTCAGTCGTCCCCGATCGTCAGTTGGCCGGGGTGCGGGGCGGCCGAGGACGGCTTCCCACTGGTGGACGGCCGGTCCGTACGGGCCCCAGTCCGTTCCTCCGTCGGTGTCGGCAGCAGGGAGATCGTGTGCCGCAGGTTCATCCCGCCCCGGCCGGCGTGCCCGGTGCCGGTGGCCTCCGACACGGTCGGGGTCGGCAGCAGCTCCACCACGTTCGGCAGGCCGTCCGGGAGGCCCCGGCCACGGGAGTCGCGGGCCCTGGGGGTGGGCAGGCCAGGCGAGGACGAAGACGCGGGTGCGCTGGTGGGCGGCGCCGACGTCGGACGCTCGCACGCTCGTCCATTCCGCATCGAACCCGCAGCCGGCCAGGTCTCCCAGAACGGCGCCGAGAGCGCGAAGAGCGAGGGGCCGTCCGGTCGCCGGGTCCAGATCCTGCGTTCCGGATCCCACTCCAGGACCTCGGTCGGCTTTCCGCGAGAGGAGGCCTTGGACATTCTCGATCACCACCAGGGAGGGCCGGAGTTCACGGACGGCGCGGGCGACCTCGACCCACAGACCGGAGGCGGCGCCGGGGACGATCCCGGCACCCTTGCCGGCCAGGCTGACGGACTGGCAGGGGAAACCGGCGGTCAGCACGTCCACCGGCTCGACGTCGCCCCAGTTGACGGCGGCGATGTCGCCGAGGTTCGGCGTGTGCGGGTGGTGGTGGGCCAGGATCGAGGCCGCCCCGGGGTCGGGGTCGGCCACCCACGCCAACTCCCCACCCAGGACCTGCTGAACAGCCATGTCCAGGCCGCCGTAGCCGGTGCACAGGCTGCCGATGCGCGGCGCGCTCACGACTCGTCCTCGCCGGGGAGCTGGTGGTGGTCGAGCCAGGCGAACGCGGTTGTGGTCTGGGCGCGGTAGTAGACCTGGAGGGCGGCGCCGGGGACGTTGCCGGGGTGGACGCGGGGGCGGATGAGACTGGCGTACAGGCGGGTGCCGTGGTGGACGCAGGCCTTGGCGGTGTCGCCGTGGCGGTCGAGGACGGTCACGGCGTCGCGCGGGCCCTCGCAGGGGCTGGCGTCGCCGAGGTGGGCGGCCTCGCAGCGGGGCTGCGGATCGTGGGTGCTTGCGGACATACTGGGGTCCTCTGGTCTCTGTGAAGAGGCTGGATGGGCCCCGCAGCAGCCGGCTCTCTGCCAAGAACCGCACGGCTGTTGCGGGGTTTCGTGCTGTGTGGGAGCGGTCTGTCCGGTCCCCCGCATCGTCCGGGCCCGCCGCTGGCTGCGGCCGTGGTCCGGACGGCACGGCCGGTCGGGCACGGTACTGCGGGACGCGGGGGCTGCTAGCGCCGTCGGCTTGCCCTGCGGGCTGAGGCAGAGGTGTTCCTGCGGTCGGCGATCATGGCTCGGCTGGCGTTGCGGCGGGCCTCGTCGGGCAGCCGCTTGACGTCGTCCAGGGCCGTTCGGATCGGGTCGGCCTGGTCGGCGGGCAGCTCGGCGAGCACCGGTTCCAGCAGGTGCGCGAGGCGGGTGATGCGCGGGTCCCGCAGGGGTTCGGGCGGGATCGGGGTGCCGGTGGTCAGCAGCGTGGCCCAGTCGATGTGGGTGACAGGCAGGGGACAGGTGCGGTGCCATTCACCGGTGTCGGTGTCGTACTTGGCCGGCGTCAGTCCAACGGAGGGCGAGCCGGGGTAGGCGTTGGTGGGGAGGTAGTGGACGCCGTCGGGCATCAGCCAGACGGTTCCCGGCTTGATGGGGTTGGCCATGTGTTCCTCCGGGTCAGCGGTTGCGGTTGGTGACGTTGACGTGCACGTTCACGGCGCCCTGTCCGCCTCGGCCCCCGGTGCCTCCGCTGTTCTTGAGGAGGTAGAGCACGCCGAGCGCGGCGACGAGCAGGCCCAGGCCGGTGGTGGCGGCGGCGAGGGTCTGGAGCAGGAAGCCGACGCCGAGGCCTGCGCCGCCGATGCCGATGCCGCCGGCGAGCAGGCGGGCGGGCCACGGGTCGCGCATCGGGGCGGGGGCGTGTTGGGCGGGCAGGTAGGCGAAGTTGGGGCCCGGGTGGTGGATCGGGGCTGGGAGCGGGGCGGTCGGGTGGTAGATGGCGAGCGGGGCGGGGGCGGGGTGGGTGGCGTAGTAGGGGGTGCCGTCCGGGGTGTAGAGCACCGGGGCGGCGTACGGCTGCGGGGTGGTGTGGTCCACGGTGCTTTCTCCTGTCGGCGGGCTGGCGTTGGGTCAGTGGATGGTGGAGACGTAGTGCGCGAGGGCGCCGAGGGCGTTGTTGACGGGGTCGGCGAGGCCGGTGCCAGCGACGGTGAAGCCGGACAGCCACACGAGGGCGGCGCTTCCGGCGCTGACGCGTTGGGAGCGGACGAGGACGACGGTGATGATCGCGAACAGCAGGGCGGAGGAGATGGAGACGACCATGGCGGGTCCTTCCGGGCGCCCCGGGAGCGGTTCCGGGGCGTGGTCGAGCGGTGAGGGAGGGGGTGTCAGGGGTGTGCGGGGCGGGGGTGTCAGAAGCGTCAGGAGTGGGTGTCTGACGCGTCAGACACCCCTCGCGCGCCCGCGTTACCTGGGGGAATCGGCCCGTTCGACGTCAGGGCCGTCTGACGCGTCTGACGCGTCAGGACCGTCACGGGCGGGTCAGGCGGCGGCCGGGTGGAGCGGGATGATCTCGTAGCGGCCGACCTCATCGGTCTCGCGCAGGCGGCCGGCTTCAACCATCTCGGAAACCTGTCCGGACACCCAACTGCGGCCACGGTGGAAGCGGTCGCAGTACTCCATGAAGTCGGCCGGGCCGACCACGCGACGGTTCTCGGTCTCGAACTCGGACAGCAGCTCGGCCATGATCTTCTTGGCCTCGGACTTGCCGACCTTGGTGCGCGGCGGGATCTCGGGCGGGGCGATCTCCACGACCCGCTCGACGGGCGGGAGTTCGGCGTCCGGGTCGATCCACCCGTCCTCGTCCTCGCTGTCGTCGTCGGTGGGGTCGAGGTCGTAGTCGTAGTCCACCGGGGCGTTCTCCTGGTCGTAGACCCCGTCCTCGTCGCCGTCGTCGGCGAGGGTGGGGAGGGGGTAGCGGGTGCGCTGGGTGAAGGCGGGGCCGACCGCGTTCGCGGCGGCCTTGCCGGTGACCGGGTCGCAGACGGACCGGATGCCGGCGAACTCGACGACGGCCCAGGTCATGGCGTCCACCGGGGTGAGGTAGGCGCGGCCGGGGGTGGCCCAGAAGGTCTCGGGGATGCCGTTGGCGACCAGGTAGCAGTAGCCGGGCTTCTTGTCCTTCCACGTCTGCGGCGCGGCGCCGGCGTCCACGGCCTCATCCGGGAGCGCGAACTGCGCGTCGCGCTCGTCGCGCAGGCCGAACACCCAGGACGAGCCGAGGGATGCACGGGTGTCGGTGCTCATCTGGGTGTGGGAGGCGCGCTGGAGCGAGACGACCAGGGAGACTCCTGCCGAGCGTGCTTCCTGGGCGACGCCGGTGAAGACGTCGTCGTCGGTCTCGCGGATGGTCTTGGCTGCCTCTTCGAACCAGGCGAGCAGGTAGGGCATACCCGGGGAGCCGTCGGCCTGCGTCTCGGCGCAGCGCGCTTCCCACTGCTTGTAGCCGTACTTGGCCAGCCAGGACGTGCGGGCCGGGATGACCGCCCTCAGGGCCGTGATCATGGCTTTGGTGGAGTCCATGTCGAGCGCGGCCCAGTCGATCGCGGGCAGCAGCGGGCCGAGGGTCTGTTCGGCTTTGGCCGGGTCGGACGCCCAGACGATGACGTCGCGGCGGGTGATGACCTCGGTCAGGGCGGTCAGGCCGCCCTCGGACTTGCCGGAGCCGGTCATTCCCATGATCAGCTTGTGCATCGCGTTGCGGTGGGCGGCTGCATCGCCGGGGAAGAAGGCCGCCATGTCGGCGCCGTCCTCGTAGATGCCCAAGTGGACCGGGTCGGCGATCGAGCCGCCCGGGTGGGAGGGGCCCGGGTAGGGGACACCGGCCTTGAGGAGGTCATGGGGCACGACGGTGAGCGTCGTGCGGGACGCGTCGTCGGGGTCGGGGGTCGTGCGCAGGGCGTTCTTGGCAACCCGCAGCGCGCCGGCGAGCTTGGGCAGCGCCTTGGACACGTCCTCGGGGGTCAACTCCCCGCCGGGAAGCTGGAGTTCGAACTCCGCCTTGTTCGGCTGGACCTTCGCGCCGGTGACCATGGTCTTGGCGAGCCCGACCTTCTCCAGCAGCCCCTTGTCGGCGCCCACACCCGCGCCTTCGGGGTTGACCCGCAGGAGCTGGCGGATGCTCCACGTCGCGGCGAGGGCGGGTGCCCCTATCAGGTAGAGGCCCGGCAGCGGGCCCGCGGCCGGTCCGGCGAGCGCGGCGGCGGTGAACCACGACGTCCCGGCCGCGACCGTGATGGCGGAGTGGAGGCGGCGCTGCTGGCTGGTGGGCCCGCCCGCCCACCAGGTGGCGGCGGTCAGGCCGAGCGAGGCGAGGGTGAGCCCCACCGCAGCGGCGGCGGACTCGCCCCACATGGCGTTGGCGGGCAGGGACAGGATGCCGGTGCCCGCGGCGACGATCCACGGCGGCAGGTAGGGCTTCACGCGGTGGAGCAGGTACTCGCCGACGCCGCCGGCGTGCTGGTTGGGGTCGAAGTGCAGGTAGCCGGTCTGGCCGGTGTCGAGCTGGACCTGAGGAGAGTGGTGCCGGGCCACGGGCGGCCTCCCTGGGCTGCGTGGGGCGTGGGGTGGGGAGGGGCCCGGCCGGGGGCGCACGCGCGGCACAGCTCACCCGACCGGGCGGGGCGGGGGCTGTGCGCGCCCTGCCCCCGGCCGGGAGGAAGGGCGGTTAGCCGCCGAAGTCGAAGCGGCGGCGGGGCTGGCGCGGGCGGGCGACGCGGGAGATCTCGGGGTCGTACTCGCGCTGGAACGCGGCGTAGGTGCGGGCGACCTCGGCGGCGACCGACTTGGCGTCCTCGGCGGCCTTCTTCAGGTGCTTGGCTACCCGGCGGGCGCGGGTCTGGGAGCCGAACACCCGGCCGTCGGGGTCCGGGACCTCCTTGAGCACGGCCTGGAGGATCTCGTGGGCCATGGCGAGGTCGAACGAGAGCTGGGCGAACGTGGCACGGCCTCGCTCGCAGAACTCGCGCACGTCGGCGTTGGTGAAGAACTCCGGGTCGCCCAGCGGCGAGTACCCGCGCCCGCCGCCGCTGTGGCCGCTGCTGGACGGGGTGCCGATCCTGTCCTCGGCCGGGCCGGGACCACCGGGGCCCCGTCCGCTGCCGGTGTTGCGGTCGTAGGAGAAGTGGTAGCTGGGGCCGCTGCGGGAGGTGCTGCCACGCGGGGGCGGGGGCGGGGTCTTTCCCCCACCGGCGCTGTTGCTGCCGGATCGGCGCGGGGGCGGGAACGGGCTGCTGAAGGGCGTGGAGCTCATCTGTGATGCCTCCTAAGGAAGGTCGGTCGGGGCGGTGAGCGGGGTGGTGGCGAGCGTGCGGCGGTGGCGCCACCAGAGCGTCTGCGCGGTGGCGGTGCCGGCCAGCCACGCGGCGGCGAGCAGGCCGCCGGTGGGGCCGAACCAGACGGCGGCCGCCGACCAGGCGAGGCCGGCCGACCAGGCGGCGACGGCGCGGGTGTGGGCGCGGGCCTTGCGGCGCACGGCCGATCGCGGGTGGCGGCGCACGATCAGCGTCCACCCGGCGGGCAGCAGCACCGCCGGGACGGCGAGGGCGAGCGCGGCGGCCGGGGCGGCGGACAGCACACCGGCCGCGCCGAAGATGCCGATCCCGACCCAGACGGGCGCCCAGGCGACGCGCCGGCGCCACAGCGCGCGGCCGGTCGCGAGCGCCAACCGGCCACTCAGAGAGGGCTGTTGGGGGACGACGACCACGACCGGGGCGGTGCCCCGGCCGAGGTCGAGCACGTGCGCGGCGGGCGCCCTGCGCCGGCCGAGCTGGCGCTGTGCGGGTATCTGGACCTTCGTGGTGCGGATACGGGCCACGGCGGGGCCTCCGACCCTCAGCCTCGGGCCGGGGCGACAGCTTCGCCCTCGGCGGTGCGGTCGACCACGGGCTTGCCCAGGTCGCGGTGCTCCAGGACGACGCGGGTGCCGGTCTTGCCCAAGCGATCGGCCAGCACGCTCGCGACGGTGGCGGCGCGGTGACGGCCGCCCGCGCAGCCGACCGCGATCGTCAGCGGCGCCTCGGACGGCCCGGCGTCGAACGAGTCGGCCACCAGCGCGGCGCTGGCGATCAGCTCCCGGATGCCCGGGGTGGCGAGCACCGCCCGGCGCACCGGCAGGTCGTGCGCGGTCTGGTGGCGCAAGGCGGGGTCGACGTGCGGGTCACGGAAGTGGCGGCGCAGATCGAGGGTCAGGTGCGCCTCGGGCGGGGCGCCGTGCAGGTAGCCGAAGCTGACCACCTGGATTTCGGTCACGGACATGACAGGGGTCTCCTTGCTGAGGGTCAGCGGAGCGGGTCAGGGGTGAGTTCAGGCCGCGATGGTGGTGCTGTCCGCGCAGGCCAGGCAGGTGCCGAGGTGCGCGGGGAGCACGTAGCCGGCGTCCTGCCCGCAGATGGGGCAGGTGCGGCGGGCGGCGCGGGCCTTGGCGAGGGCGGCGGCCTTCGCGGGGGTCATCGGCCTCACGGGCTTGGCCAGCGCGAGGCGGTAGAGGTAGTTGGGGGTGCCGCCGTGGCGGGTGCCGTCGGGGTCCCAGTGGCGGGGGCGACTCATGCGGCCACCGCCTCGGCGCCGCCGTCCTGCTCGCTGAGCCGCTTGTAGACGGCGCTGACGTAGGCCGGGGAGCGGGTGGAGCGTCGGGCGGCCTCGCGCTGCGAGACCCGGTCGCGCCAGCACTGCTCGATCACGCGGGCGGCCTCGGCGCCATCCAGACGGTCAGGCTCCTGCGTGGCGGTGTTCACCGCGTCGGCATCGGTGTTCACCTCGTGCTCGGCGGTGAACGGCTCGGGCTCCGGGGTGTTCACCGGGTCCGGGCCGGCCGGGTACACCGGGCCGTCGACCACGTCGTCGGCCGGGTCGGCGGCCGGTTCGGCAGTGTCGACCGAGGCGGGGTGAACGGGGGTGAGCGCCGGGTGAACGGGCTCGGTGTTCACCGGCGCCGCCTCCCCCGACGGAAGGGCCTCCCGCGTCTCCGGTCCGGGCCCGGGCGGCAGGGGTACGGTCGGCGGCGGGGTGGGGGTGAACGGTGTCGTCGGGATGGTGAACATCGGGGTGTTCACCACCTGCCGGGCGGCCTGCGGGATCGTCGCCAGCCGGGTGCGGAGCGGGGGTTGAGGCCGCTGTGCGAGGCGGGCCAGGGCCCGGCGGTAGGCGGGTCCGGCCTCGGCGACGAGCAGCAGCAGAAGCGGCGGGATCAGGTGGATCACCACGCCGACCAGGTCACCTTTCAAGGCGGCGGCCCCGATGTTGAGCCAGACCGTGGCCAGCCCGGTGACCCACCGGAAGAGGGCCGGCCAGCGTCCGGGCTTCACGCCGAAGCGGGACAGGGTGCTGTCCGCCTGGAGGCTCAGGATGAAGCACCCGTCGCCGGCGACCGCCATGATCGGGCCGGTGCCGTAGCCGGGTGAATGGGCGTCGATGAACGGGGCGGCGGTGGACATGCTCACCGCGACCACCGCCCCGGTCAGCACCCATGTGCCGGTGCTGATCACGAGCGACGTGCGGCGGATCTGGGCCGGGGTGGGCACCTCGGCGAGCACCGGGTGAACACCCCCGGCGGAGCGGTGAACGCTCACGCGGCACCCCCGGCGTTCACCCCGACCCGGGAACGGGCCACCCGCCGGAGCAGGGTGTTGCGCTCTCGCTCGTTCAGGCCGCCGAAGATGCCGAACGGCTCCTTGCGCTCCAGCGCGTCGCTGAGGCACATCAACCTCACCGGGCACCCGGCGCAGATCATCTTGGCGCGGCGCTCGGCCCACTCGGCCGTCTCGGGCCCCATCTCCTCGGGGTCCGGGTAGAACAGGTTCGTGTCGCTGTCGGCGCAGGCGGCGCCGTGCAGGTCGCTCTCGGGGTTCGGGCGGTACTCGGCGAGCACGGTCGCCGCCGGGCGGGCGGTCAGGTGCGGGGTGCGGGTACCGCCCCGCGAAAAGAGGGTGTGGCGAAGAGTCATCACGCGGCCGCCTTCCAGGTCAGCACCCGGGAGCGCTCGGCAGTTCGCATCAGCGCCGACGCGAAGCGGGCGGCCGGCGCGGGCAGGTCCCGCAGGATGTCCCGCGCGGCGTCGAGCCGGGCCAGCCGCTCCTCGGCGGACTCGGTCCCGCTGCCGGTGAACAGTTCGGCGTCGACACCGAAGCCGAGCGCGAGTTCCGCGAACTCGGCGGGCGTCATGGCGTCCTGGCCTGCGACAATCAGTTTCATGGGTCGTGTCCTTCGCTGGGGCGGCCCTGAGCGGCCCCGGTGTGTCAGCACCGGGGCCGCAGCCGTGTCGGGGATCGGCACTCGACGAGCAACCGCGCGGACCCGACGTACCTCCGCCGTGGCGGCAGCACGCCGGGAACCGTGATCGCTGGTCGACGCCTCACCGGCCGATGGCACGGTGAGGCGGCCTATGTCTCTTGCGGTCGATCAGCTTCATCGGGACACCTCCTTCGGTCGAGCGGGCAAGGGAAACGCACTGCATGGAGGGGGCGAGCCCCTCACTCTCCGGCCGTTGCTCGCGGTCGCCGGGCCACCTCGCCAGTCAGGGCCGAACCCCTATCCCCTGGCCTTTGCGGACTCGCAGCGTCGTCCGCCTCAGCTCATTCGCACGTTCTGGAGGGACAGCCGCACCGCTCCGACAAGCACGTTTGCGCAGGTCAGGGCAGCCCGAAGAAGGCCCTCCGTGTCGCTGCCGTTTCTCTCGGTTGCGACACTCACAACATAGAGAACCTGCTTAGGCAGGTCAAGAGGGTTGGGTTTCTCGCGTCTGTTGGGCGCCTGCCCTAGCATTGGCCCATGGCCCTAGACCCGGACGACTCCCGCCCCCCGTATCAGCAGGTCAGCAGCTCTCTGCGGGCCTCGATCCTCACGAAGAAGCCAGGCTTCGAAACCGGCGACAAACTTCCTTCCGGCCCTGAGCTTGCGAAGCACTTCGGCGTGGCGCGCGGCACGGTGGACAAGGCGCTCGACCTGCTCCGCACCGAGGGGCTGATCGTGACCCGCCAGGGAAGCGGCTCGTTCGTCCGCGAGCGCACGTCTCGGCCGGTTGGCCTGCGGCCTCACCTCGAAGCAGCCTTCGAGCAGCAGCAAGTGGCCCTGGACTTCGCCGGGTTCTCCAGTGAGACGTTGCACAACGCCCTACAGGAACCGCTGGACAAGGTCCGCTCCGGACGGTTGACGCCCGAGTCCATCACGGTCCGACTGCTACTGCCGGACACGACGGCACCCATGGCCGTGCCCGTGTTGGTCGACGGACTCCAGGATGAGGTGGCTCTTCGGGAGCGCGCTCGAAACATCGCCCTGACGAATGCCGGTGGCATCGCTCACTCGGTCGAGATGCTCGCAGAGTTGGGCCTCGTCCAGAAGGCGAGTGTCCAGGTCAAAGTGCATCGGGCGTCCAGCCTCTTCAAGCTCTACATCCTGAACCGATCGGAGGCGTTCTTCGGCTTCTACCCGCTTCGCGAGCGCACCGTGACGATCGACGACACGGCTCACACCTTCTACGACGTGACCGGCAAGGACACCACCCTGTTCCACCACGCTGCCGGCCCGGATGATGCCTCGCTCGGATCGCAGTACGTCCAGCAGGCTCAGATGTGGTTCGACAGCGTGTGGGGCACGATCGCCTACGAGCGGCAGCCATGACCACCATCTCTCAGCAACTCGCCGACGCGCTTCGGCCGGTGAAGCACGTACTGCTTGACTTCGACGGCCCGGTGTGCTCGGTCTTCGCTGGCCTCCCCGCCCCAGAGGTCGCGCGGCGACTCCGAGAGGGCCTGCTCGCCAACGGCGAGCAGGCCCTCGCCGGGGCCGAAAAGGAGAGCGATCCACTTGCCCTGCTCCGGCTGGTCTCGGACGTCCGCCCCGATCTCACGGAGAGCACGGACGCCGCTCTGGCTGCGTTGGAGACTGAGGCCGTCCGGATTGGCCAGCCAACCCCGGGCGGCGAATCGGTTCTGCGCGCCTGCGCCCGCTCCGGCCGCCTGGTCTCGGTGGTCAGCAACAACGCGGGCACGGCCATTACGACCTACCTCACCGACCACGGTCTCGACGGCTACGTGGCAGGCGTCTTTGGCCGCGCCCCAGGCGACCCTTCGTCCATGAAGCCAAATCCCCGCCTCTTGCTCGACGCCATGGAAGCCACGGGCACCAGGCCAGAGCACTGCGTTTTCGTCGGCGACGCAGCCCGCGACGTCGAAGCCGGAGAAGCGGCGGGCGTTCCGACGATCGGCTACGCCAACAAGCCTGGGAAGGATGCCAGGCTGGCCGCCGCTGGCGCCGTGGTGATCGTGGACTCGATGCAACTCATCGCTGACGCCCTGGCCTGAGATTCAGGCGCCCCGACGCTCCGCAGGCCTGCTTGGGAGAATCCTGGGAGAAGGTCTTGGAATCAAGGCCGTTTTGGCCGAGGCCAGACCAACGCTAGCCAGCGCTCTGGCCAGGCAGGACGACGAATCTCGCAGGTCGACCGCCGCCCCGGCCCTCATTCGGGAGGAAGCGGTGGTGGATTCAGTTGGGATCCCGGCGTACGAGGATCTGACGGGACGTTGCTGACTCCCTCGACGGCTACGTGATGGCCGTCAAGGGGTGATGTCAGGGTCGCTGGCTACGCTGCGGTCCGTGGATGTTCTCTTGGGCGAGGTCCTTGACCTCCAGCAGGTGTGGTCGGCGAAGAACACACCTGAGATGAAGCGTCGCGGCGTGGTCATCCGTAAGGAGCTCGCCAGCCAGCTGGTGGCTCACCTTGATGCGATAGCCCAGACCTTGGGCCTGTCCACGGGCGAGGTCGGGGTTGAGGGGAGGGACGGCACGGGACTCAAGACGGAGATCCCGTGGACCCGAGTGTTCGCGCGGGGCCTGTCGCCGAGTGCGACATCCGGGTGGTACATCGTCTATCTCTTCAGCTCGTCGGGTGACCGCGTCTATCTGTCGCTCAACCAAGGCACAACGGTGTGGACTGGTACGGACTTTGCGCCGCGAAAGCCTGAAGACCTGCGAGCCCGTGTGGCGTGGGCGCGCCCGCTGGTCGCCACAAAGGCTGGCGCTCGCTCCGATCTTGCCAGGGATATCGATCTTCAGGCTCGGAAGTCGCAGCTCGGGACGGGGTACGAGGCGGGCAACGTGCTCGCCATCGAATACCAGCGAGATCGCATCCCGGATCGAGAGACCCTCATCGCCGATGTGCTCTTCATGACCGATCTCCTGGCGGAGGTCTACAAGGGCGAGGCTAACGCCCCGCACATACCGGGGGAAGCGGCCCCGGAGGTCCTGGAGGCAATCGAGGTCGCCGCCAAGACGGCTGGCCGTCGAACCCGTTCGTCGCGGAGTGCCAGGGGGCAGGGCTTCCGGCTGACCGTTGAGGAACGGCGTGCCGTCGAGCTGCACGCCGTACTGATGGCCACTGAGTATTTTCAGGGGCAGGGCTGGGAGGTTAAGGATGTCGGGGCAAAGGAGTCCTTCGACCTGTTGCTGAGCCGAGGCGGCGGGCGACTTCACGTCGAGGTCAAGGGAACTACCTCTGAGGGCGGCCAGGTGGTGCTCACACGGGCCGAGGTTGAGAGGCAGCGCATCCTGGCGCCTCACAATGCCCTGGTCGTGGTGCACTCCATTGAGCTGGACCGCACCGCCAAGCCAGTCACGGCGAGTGGCGGAACGCTGCACTGCACGTCTCCGTGGACTATCGAAGAGGCGGACCTGACTGTCGTGTCCTACCTGTACAGCACCGGCCTGTGACCAAGTCTATGGTTGCGCGCCTGAGGCAAGTCTGACCGCGACATCAGCTGCTGACATCAACGGTGGCAGACGGGGCGAACCACCGGGAGTCTCTCAGGGGAGATCGCCCTATCCCGTTGACGAGACTTTCCTCGTCCCGACGTTTGCTGATCGAACTTACAAAGCAGATGTCGGCGGTTCGAAACCGTCCGCGCCCACCACCGTTCGGAGGGCCGGTCCCGGGAGACATGTCTCCCGGGACCGGCCCTCCGTCGTTTCCCGGGCCGCTCCGTCGGTGCGGCCGACGGGGCGGGGGAGTTGGGGGGTGCCGTCAGGGGGCGGGAGGGGGCGGGGCTCGGGAGGCGGGGTGGGGCGGGCTGTGTTTGGGTGGCTGCACACCGCTTGGGAGAGGTGATCCTCCGTGACCATGCCCCCGTTCGGATCGAGCGATCCGTTCTCCGATCTACTCAGCCGCTTCTTCGGGATGAGTCCGATGGCCTCCCCGCCCGCCGTGCAGCGGGTGCCGATCGGGCGGTTGCTGAGCGAGTCCTCGCAGGAGCTGCTGGGGCTGGCCGCGCACCGGGCCGGCGAGGACGGGACCAGCGACCTCGACACCGGGCACCTGGCCTGGGCGGCCACCCGGGTGGAGCCGTCGCGCCGGATGCTGGAGCGGGCGGGGATCGACCCGGACCAGCTGGCCGGTGACCTGGAGCGGTCGCTGCCGTCCGGGGACCCGGCGGCGGTGGACGGCGGGCAGCCCGCGCTGACGCCGTCGGCCAAGCGTGCGCTGCTGGCGGCGCACGCCCGTTCGCAGGCGGCCGGGGCCTCGTACATCGGGCCGGAGCACATCCTCGGCGCGCTGCTGGACCAGGAGCGGTCCGGGGCGGGGACGGCGCTGCGCAACGCGGCGCCCTCGCAGGAGGCGCTGAAGACGGTGCTGGAGGGGCGCGGCGTCGGCGGCGAGCGCAGCAGCACGGGCGCGCACCCGAGCGAGACGCCGACGCTGGACGAGTACGGGCTGGACCTCACCGAGGCGGCGCGCTCGGGCCGGCTGGACCCGGTGGTCGGGCGGGCCGAGGAGATCGAGCAGACCGTCGAGATCCTCTCCCGCCGGACCAAGAACAACCCGGTGCTGATCGGCGAGCCGGGTGTCGGCAAGACCGCGATCGTGGAGGGGCTGGCGCAGCGGATCGTCTCCGGGGACGTGCCGCAGAGCCTGCGGGACAAGCGGGTCGTCACCCTCGACCTGACCGCCCTGGTGGCCGGCTCCAAGTACCGGGGCGAGTTCGAGGAGCGGCTGAAGAAGGTGATCGACGAGGTCACGGCGGCCGAGAAGAGCGTGATCCTGTTTCTGGACGAGCTGCACACCGTGGTCGGCGCGGGTTCCGGCGGCGAGGGGTCGATGGACGCCGGCAACATCCTCAAGCCGGCGCTGGCACGCGGCGAACTGAGCGTGGTCGGCGCGACGACGCTGGACGAGTACCGCAAGCACGTGGAGAAGGACGCCGCGCTGGAGCGCCGCTTCCAGCCGGTGCTGGTGCCCGAGCCGAGCGTCGAGGAGACGATCGAGATCCTGCGGGGGCTGCGGGACGCGTACGAGGCGCACCACCAGGTGCGGTTCACCGACGAGGCGCTGGACGCGGCGGCGACGCTGTCCGACCGGTACGTCAGCGACCGCTTCCTGCCGGACAAGGCGATCGACCTGCTGGACCAGGCCGGCGCCCGGGTGCGGCTGCGCAGCCTGAGCGGCTCGACCGAGGCGACCGGGGTGCAGGACCGGATCACCAAGCTGAAGCGGGAGTTGGACGAGGCCGTCGCGGACGAGGAGTTCGTGCGGGCGGCCAACCTGAAGGCCGAGCTGCGGCAGACCGAGGACGAGCTGGCGGCCGTCGCCGAGTCCCGCGAGGAGGTCGTCGACGTGACCGCCGACGACATCGCGCAGGTGCTGTCGTCCCGGACCGGCATCCCGGTCGCGGAGTTGAACGCGACCGAGCGGGAGCGGCTGCTCAAGCTGGAGGAGCACCTGCACGAGAAGGTGATCGGCCAGGACGAGGCGGTCACCGCGGTCGCCCAGGCGGTGCGCCGCGGCCGGGCCGGGATGGGCGACCCGGACCGGCCGACCGGCTCCTTCCTCTTCCTCGGGCCGACCGGCGTGGGCAAGACCGAGCTGGCGAAGGCGCTGGCGGCGCTGCTGTTCGGCGACCCGGACCGGATGATCCGCTTCGACATGAGCGAGTTCCAGGAGAAGCACACCGTCTCCCGGCTGGTCGGCTCCCCGCCCGGGTACGTCGGCTACGACGAGGCCGGGCAGCTGACCGAGGCCGTCCGCCGCAAGCCGTACAGCGTGCTGCTCTTCGACGAGGTGGAGAAGGCGCACCCGGACGTCTTCAACCTGCTGCTCCAGGTGCTGGACGACGGGCGGCTGACCGACGCCCAGGGGCGGACGGTCGACTTCCGCAACACCGTGGTGATCATGACCAGCAACATCGGCTCGCAGCGCATCCTCGACCACGCCGGGAACGTGGACGAGATCCGCGACGACCTGATGCGCGACCTGCGCCAGCAGTTCCGGCCGGAGTTCCTGAACCGGATCGACGAGGTGATCGTCTTCCACGCGCTCACCCGGAAGGACCTGCTGTCGGTGGTCGACCTGCTGCTGGAGCGCAGCCGGCGCCGGCTCAAGGCGCAGGACGTGCAGTTGGAGGTCACCGAGGCGGCCAAGGAGTGGCTGGTCAACCGCGGGTACCAGCCGGAGTTCGGGGCCCGGCCGCTGCGCCGGACGATCCAGTCGGAGCTGGACAACCGGGTGTCCAACCTGCTGCTGGACGGCACGGTGCAGGAGGGCGACACGCTGATCGCGGAGGTGAGCGACGGCGACCTGGTGGTCACGCTCGCCCGGCCGGAGGCGTCGGCGACCTTCGAGGAGGCGCAGGAGAAGGCGGGGGAGAAGGCGGGGGAGGCCTGACCCCTCGGCGATCGCCCTGCCCCGCCGCCGGACGGTCAGGCGGCGGGGCAGGGCGCACCTACGCCTGCGGGAAGACCTCGCGCAGCAGCGGCTCCGGCAGCCCGCGCTTGCGCCACTCGCGCGGGTAGCCGAGCGAGACCTCCTCGAACGGGACACCGTCGTAGCTGGTCTTGCGGGGGATGTGCAGATGGCCGTAGATCATCGCCGCGGTGTTGAAGCGGCGGTGCCAGTCCGCGGTCAGTTCGGTGCCGCACCACTGGGCGAACTCGGGGTACCAGAGGATCTCGGTCGGGTGGCGGACCAGCGGGTAGTGGTTGACCAGGACGAGCGGTACGTCCGGGTCGCAGGCCGCCAGCCGCTGCTCGGTCAGCCGGACGCGCTCGCGGCACCAGGAGTCGCGGTCCGGGAACGGGTCCGGGTGGAGCATCCGCTCGTCCGCGCAGACGATGCCGCTCTCGTAGGCGGCCGCCAGGGACTCCTCCTTGGTGGTCGTGCCCGGCGCGCGGAAGGAGTAGTCGTACAGGAGGAAGAGCGGGGCGATGCGGACCGGTCCGCCGGCGCCCTGCCAGAGCGGGTACGGGTCCTCGGGGGTCAGCACGCCGAGGCTCCGGCAGAGGTCGACCAGGTGGTCGTAGCGGGCCACGCCGCGCAGCTGCACCGGGTCCTCGGGGTGGGTCCACAGCTCGTGGTTGCCGGGGGCCCACACCACGCGGGCGAAGCGTTCGGCGAGTAGCCCGAGCGCCCACTCGATGCTGGTGGTGAGCTCGGCGACGTCTCCGGCGACGAGCAGCCAGTCGTCGGGGCTGGTGGGCCGGAGCTTCTCCACGAGGTCGCGGTTCTCCTGGTAGGAGATGTGCAGGTCGCTCACGGCGAGCAACCGCCCACCCGCCCCCGTGGGCTCCGACGGCGCGTCGCTGCGGTACTCGGTAGTCACTCCTGCCCCCTGTGGTCACCCGTCCGATGTCGCCACAGTACGTGGCGGACGGGGGCCGTGGGGCGGGTTGACGCGATCGGCGGTGCGAAGGGAGGGGCCGGCGCACCGCCGCCACCGCGCGAACGAGCCATTGCGGCCGAAGTGCTTTCTTGGTGTCGTCTTGACTCTTGACAGTGAGTCATGTCCGCGACAGCTTTGGTGCACCCCCACACCGAGAGGTCTCTCATGAAGAAGCCGCTCATAGGCATGCTCGCCACCGTCCTGGTCGCCGGAGCAACCGCCCTCGCCGGCGCCCTCCCGGCCCAGGCCGCCACCGCGGAGGCCCCCGCCGCCGTGTCCGTCGCGGCCCGGGACGGCCAGTCCCTGAGCGACCAGGCCCAGGTCACCGACACCAAGGCGGCCCCCCGCGCCGTCAACTTCGCCGGGACGGTGGCGCTCAACAACTGTTCCGGTTCGCTGGTCCGGATGCCAGGCTCGGCCGCGAGCGACCCGGCCCTCGTCCTGTCCAACGGCCACTGCCTGGAGTCCGGCATGCCCGGCCCCGGTGAGGTGATCCTCAACCAGCCCTCCAGCCGGACCTTCACCCTCCTCAGCTCCAGCGGCAGCGGGCTCGGCACCCTGCGCGCGACCAAGGTGGTCTACGGCGCCATGACCGACACCGACGTGTCGATCTACCAGCTGAACACCAGCTACGCCTCGATCCAGTCCCGGTACGGGATCGCCCCGCTGACCATCTCCGCCGCCCACCCCACGCAGGGCACCTCGATCAAGGTCGTCTCGGGTTACTGGAAGAAGATCTACTCCTGCTCGATCGACGGCTTCGCCTACCAGTTGAACGAGGCCGACTGGACCTTCAAGGACTCGGTCCGCTACACCTCCGGCTGCAACGTGATCGGCGGCACCTCCGGCTCGCCGGTGGTGGACGCGAACACCGGGCAGGTGGTCGCGGTCAACAACACGATCAACGAGAACGGCGAGTCCTGCACCCTCGACAACCCGTGTGAGGTCGACGAGAACGGCTCGGTGACGGTGCACCAGGGCATCGGCTACGCCCAGGAGACCTACGGCATCCCGGCCTGCTTCGCCGCCGGCAACCGGTTCGACCTCACCCTGCCCGGCTGCACCCTGGTCCGGCCCTGACTCGACCGTCGGGACGGCCCTGACTCGACCGTCGGGACGGCCCTGACTCGACCGTCGCGAAGGCCCTGACCTGACCGTCGGGACGGCCCTGACCCGACCTGACCTGACCGCCACCCCGCGCTCGACCGTCACGACGTGACGGAACCGGGGCGACCCCGCTGACCAGCACCGATCCCCGATGGGCCACCCGCGAACGGCGGGTGGCCCATTCGGCCGTCCACCGGGCGGCCGCCGCACCACCCGCGCCGCGCTGTCGTCCCGACAGGGCGGCAGTCATATCCGTGTGACCAATGGAGAGTTGATGACCACCACGCTGCGAAGGCTGCTGGTTTCCGTCCTGCTGATACCGCTGCTCGCGCTCGGCGGCCTGGCGACCCCGGCGCTGGCCGCCGGTGCCCAGGGCGCCGACGCCGCCGGGGCCGCCCACGGCCGGAGCCCCGCCGACGACCCGAATGCCGACATCAAGGACCGGCTGGCGGCGATCCCCGGGGTGACGATCACCGAGGAGAAGCCGACCACCACCGGCCACCGCTACTTCCTGCTCACCTACACCCAGCCGATCGACCACTTCCGCCCCTGGCTGGGCACCTTCCAGCAGCGCTTCAGCGTGCTGCACCGGGGCTACGACCGCCCGACCGTCTTCTACACCAACGGCTACACGTTGGGCACCAACCCGTCCCGCACCGAGCCGACCCGGCTGGTGGACGGCAACCAGGTGTCCATCGAGTACCGGTACTTCACCCCGTCGCGCCCCGAGCCGGCGGACTGGTCCAAGGCCGGCATCCGCCAGCAGGCCGCCGACTCGCACCGGCTGGTGACCGCGCTCAAGCGGATCTACCAGCAGGAGTGGCTCTCCACCGGCGCCAGCAAGGGCGGCATGTCCTCCACCTACTTCCGCCGCTTCTACCCGGACGACGTCGCGGGCACGATCGCGTACGTGGCGCCGAACAACACCGACGTCAACGACTACGCGGCCTACACCAACTTCTTCCGTACCGTCGGCACCCCCGAGTGCCGGGCCGCGCTGAACGCCGCCCAGCGCGAGCTGCTGGTGCGCCGCGACCGCCTGGAGACCCGCTACGTGGCCGACAACAAGGCCGCCGGCTCGACCTTCAACACCCTCGGCACGCCGGACCGGGCGTACGAGGCGGGCGTGCTCGACGTGGTCTGGGCGTTCTGGCAGTACAGCACCGAGGCGGACTGCGCCAAGGTCCCGGCCGCGGCCACCGCGACCGACGACGCGCTGTACGCGTGGTTCGACTCGCAGTCCGGCATCACCGGCAACAGCGACCAGTCGCTGGCGAAGTACACCGCGTACTACTACCAGGCCGCGACCGAGCTGGGTGCGCCGTTCTTCGACGTCTCGCACCTCAAGGGCGTGCTGCACTACGACTACAAGGAGCTGTACTCGGCCCGGTCGTACGTGCCGAAGGAGATCCCGATCTCCTTCAACCCGAACGCGATGCGGGACATCGACCGCTGGGTGAAGCACGACGCCGAGCGGATCATCTACGTCTACGGCGGCAACGACCCGTGGGGCGCCAAGCCGTTCAAGCTCGGCCGGGGCAGTGACGACAGCTACGTCTACACCGTGCCGGGCGGCAACCACGGCTCCAACATCGGCCAGCTGCCGGCCGCGCAGTCGGCGGAGGCGACCGCCAAGGTGCTGGAGTGGGCCGGCCTGGGCGACCAGGACGCCGCCCGCTCGCTCGGCAAGAAGCAGCAGATCCCGCCGTTCGGCCCGCTCGACGAGGAGGGCCTGAAGCTGGAGTCGCAGCGCCACCCGCTGTAGCGCGCCACCCGCTGTAACCGGCAGGCCGTGACACCGTGTGACGCCTTGGAGGAGGCCGTCCCCAGCCGGGGGCGGCCTCCTCGCGCATCTGGCGGGGCCGACCCCTCACCGAAGCACTGAATCAGTGCTTCAATGCTTTCATGGCCTACCGACGCACGCCCGCCGTCCAAGCCCGGCTGGACACCCAGCGCGAGGCCGTGCTGCAGGCGGCCGTCCTGCTGCTCGCCGAACGCGGCTACGGCGGCTGCACGATGGCCGCCGTGGCGGACCGCGCCGGGATCGCCACCGGAAGCCTCTACCAGCACTTCGCCAACAAGGCCGAGCTGTCCGTGCAGCTGTTCCGCCGGGTGGTCACCCACGAGATGGCGGCCGTCAACGCGGCCGTCGCCCTCCGGGAGGGCCCGCGGCAGCGGATCGCCGCGGTCGTCGAGACCTTCGCCGCCCGCGCCCTGCGCGCGCCCCGGCTGGCGTACGCGCTGCTGGTCGAGCCGGCCGACGCGGTCGTGGACAGCGAGCGCCTGGTGTTCCGCCGGGCGTTCCGGGACGTGATCGCCACCGAGATCGCCGCCGCCGTGGCGAGCGGCGAACTCCCCGAGCAGGACCCGGTGCTGACCGCCGCCGCGCTGGTCGGTGCGGTCGGCGAGGCGCTGGCCGGCCCGCTCGCGGCCGCGCCCGCGCCCGCGCCTGAGGCAACGGCCGCGCCCGCACGGACGGCCGCGCCCACGAAGCCGGCGGGCACCACCGACGTGGTCCCCGCCCTGGTCTCCTTCACTCTGCGTGCCCTGGGAGGACGCGATGACAGCGACGCATGAGGTCACCAACCAGGTGCCCCTGCCGTACGGACACGACACCGCCGCCGATCCGACCCTGCTCGCCGCCCTGCACCGGGCCGGCGCCGGCTGGGCCGAGGCCGAGCTGCACGAGCTCGGCCGCCTGGCCGGCTCCGAGCAGGCCGCCGAGTGGGGCCGGCTGGCCAACGAGAACCCGCCCGTCCTGCGCACCCACGACCGCTTCGGCCACCGCGTCGACGAGGTCGAGTTCCACCCGGCCTGGCACGAGCTGATGCGCACCGCCGTCTCCCACGGCCTGCACGCCGCGCCCTGGCGGGACGAGCGGCCCGGCGCCCACTCCGCCCGGGCCGCCAAGTTCTTCGTCTGGGGGCAGGTCGAGGCCGGCCACACCTGCCCGATCTCGATGACCTACGCCGCCGTCCCGGCCCTGCGCGCGAACCCCTCCCTGGCGGGCGAGTTGGAGCCGCTGCTGGCCGCCACCACGTACGACTTCGGGCTGCGCGAGCCGCGCACCAAGCGCGGGCTGATCGCCGGCATGTCGATGACCGAGAAGCAGGGCGGCTCGGACGTCCGCACCAACACCACCACCGCGACCCCGCACCCGGACGGCACCTACCGGCTGACCGGCCACAAGTGGTTCACCTCGGCGCCGATGTCCGACCTGTTCCTGACGCTCGCCCAGGCGCCGGGCGGGCTCAGCTGCTTCATGCTGCCGCGCGTCCTCCCGGACGGCACCCGTAACCGCCTCCAGCTGATGCGGCTCAAGGACAAGCTCGGCAACAAGTCCAACGCCTCCGCCGAGCTGGAGTACGACGGCGCGGTCGGCTGGCTGGTCGGCGAGGAGGGGCGCGGGGTGGCGACCATCATCGAGATGGTCAACATGACCCGTCTGGACTGCACCGTCGGCGCCGCCTCCGGCATGCGCTACGGCGCCACCCGGGCCGTGCACCACGCCCTGCACCGGCGCGCGTTCGGCCGGCCGCTGGTGGACCAGCCGCTGATGCGCAACGTGCTCGCCGACCTGGTGGTGGAGTCCGAGGCGGCCACCGCCGTCGCGATGCGGCTCGCCCAGAGCACCGACCTGGCCCTGGCCGGGGACGAACCCGAGGCGCTGGTACGGCGGTTGGGCCTGGCGGTGGCCAAGTACTGGGTCTGCAAGCGCGGCCCGGCGCACGCCGCCGAGGCGCTGGAGTGCCTGGGCGGCAACGGCTACGTCGAGGAGTCCGGGATGCCCCGGCTCTACCGGGAGGCGCCGCTGGTGTCGATCTGGGAGGGCTCCGGCAACGTCGCCGCCCTGGACGCGCTGCGCGCCATGGCGAAGCGCCCGGAGACGGTCGAGGCCTTCCTCGGCGAGCTCGACGCCGCCGCCGGGGCGGACCGCCGGCTGGACGCGGCCGTCGCCGACCTGCGCAAGCAGCTCACCGACCAGGCCGACCTGGAGTACCGGACGCGCCGGCTGGTCGAGTCGATGGCGCTGGCCTTCCAGGGCGCGCTGCTGGTCCGCCACGGCAGCCCGGCGGTGGCCGACGCGTTCTGCGCCACCCGCCTCGCCGGCGACCGCGGCTCCGCCTTCGGCACCCTGCCGTCCGGCGTCGACACCGCCGGGATCATCGACCGGGCCCGCCCGGTGCCGGCGTGAGCGAATCCCAGGAGGTCCGCGCGTTCTGGCAGGCCCTGGGCCTGCCAGGCCTCATCGACGTGCACACCCACTTCATGCCGAAGAACGTCCTCGACAAGGTGTGGGCGTACTTCGACGCGGCCGGCCCGCTGGTGAACCGGCCCTGGCCGATCACCTACCGCGAGGCCGAGGAGCAGCGCGTCCAGCGGCTGCGGGACTTCGGCGTCCGGGCGTTCACCTCGATGCTCTACCCGCACAGGCCCGGCATGGCCGGCTGGCTGAACGCTTGGTCGGCCGACTTCGCCGCCCGCACCCAGGAGTGCCTGCACACCGCGACGTTCTTCCCCGAGCCCGAGGCGCCCGGCTACGTGGCCCGCGCGATCGAGGACGGCGCCCGGGTGTTCAAGGCGCACGTGCAGGTCGGCGGCTACGACCCGGCGGACCGGCAGCTGGACGAGGTGTGGGGGCTGCTCGCCGAGACCGGCACGCCGGTGGTCACCCACTGCGGGTCCGGACCGGTGCCGGGCGACTTCACCGGCCCCGGTCCGATCGGCGAGGTGCTGAAGCGCCACCCCGGACTGGTCCTGGTGGTCGCCCACCTCGGCATGCCCGAGTACCGCGACTTCCTCGACCTCGCCGAGCGCCACCCGGCCGTCCGGCTGGACACCACGATCGCCTTCACGGACTTCGCCGAGGCCGACGTCCCGTTCCCGCGCGCCGAACTGCCGCGCCTGCGCGGCCTCCAGGACCGCGTCCTGCTCGGCAGTGACTTCCCCAACATCCCGTACCGGTACGTGCACCAACTGGAGGCGCTGGCCGGGCTGGGGCTGGGGGAGGAGTGGCTGCGGGCCGTCTGCCACGACAACGCCGCCGGGCTCTTCGGGCTGCCGGGCTGAGGCGGCCGGTCGCCGGGGGCGCGGCCCTGAGCACCCCGGCGACCGGTCTCGGCCCCGGGCCCTTACCTGCGGGGTAATCGACGCCCGGCGGCCGGGCGGGCAGGGTGGGGGGCCCGGCCGGCGTCACCGCCGCCGGGCCCCATCCCCGTCAGGAGGCTGACCCGCCATGTCCGCGAACACCCTCACGCCCGCCCGCCCCGGCTCCGCCTCCCCCCGGTGGACGGTGCGCGGCGTGCTCGCCCTGGACGCCCTGGTCACCGGCGGCAACGGCCTCGTCTACCTGGCCTTCGCCGGCCCGGTCGGCGAACTGCTCGGGGTCGGCCGTAGTGTCCTGCTCGCCCTCGGGCTCTTCCTCACCGGCTACGCCCTCGGGGTCGGCGCCCTGGCCGCCCGCCGGTGGCCGCCGCGGCTCGCGGTGCGGGCGGTGATCGACCTCAACGCCGTCTGGGTGGTGCTCAGCCTGGTGGCGATGGCGGCCTGGCTGGAGCCGACCACGGCCGGTGCCGTCTGGATCCCGGTGCAGGCGGTGGTGGTGGCCCTGTTCGCCGTCCTCCAGTTCACCGCGCTGCGCCGACGCGACGGTCGCGTCGGCCGCGTCGGGGGCGTCGGGGGCGGCACCGAGGGGCGCCGCACCTGAACCGGGGTCAGCACTCCGGGCCGACCGCGTCCTGGAGGAACCGCACCGTCTCCGCGTCGGCCGGCAGGAGGGTCTCCATGGCCAGCTCGGAGACCGTCACGTCCAGCGGCGTGTTGAAGGTCGTGATGGTGGACAGGAACGACAGCACCCGCCCCTCGTGCCGGATCCGCATCGGCAGCGCGAACGGGAACAGCCCGGCGCCGTCCGCCTGCTCCCCGCCCGGGCCCGGGTCGTCCGCCGCCGTCGGGTAGCCGGCGACCTCCTCGTACAGCCGCCGCAGCGCCTCGCCGCGCAGCAGCTCGATCCGGTGCTCCACCCGATCCAGCAGGTGCCGCCGCCACTGCGGCAGGTTCACGATGCGCGGCGCCAGCCCCTCGGGGTGCAGGGCGATCCGCATCGCGTTGAGCGGCGGTTCCAGCAGGTGCGGGGCGACGCCGTCGAGGAGCAGCCCGAGCGAGCGGTTGGCCGCCAGCACCCGGAAGGTCCCGTCGACGACCAGCGCCGGGTACGGGTCGTGGGCGGCGAGCAGCCGCTCCAGGCCGCCGCGCAGCGCGTCCATCGACGGGTCGTCCAACGGCGTCTCGGGGAAGTGCGGGGCGTAGCCGGCCGCGAGCAGCAGGGTGTTGCGCTCGCGGACCGGGACGTCCAGGTGCTCGGCGAGCCGCAGCACCAGCTCCCGGCTCGGGCGGGACCGGCCGTTCTCGACGAAGCTGAGGTGCCGGGTCGAGGAGTCCGCCCGCAGGGCCAGTTGCAGCTGGCTGAGCTGTCGCCGTTCGCGCCAGCCGCGCAGCAGCGGACCGACTCCGGTACCTGTCGGGCTGCCCATGCCCGCCATGATCGTCATGGCCAGGACGGTACTGGACCGGGCCCGCTCCAGGGGAGAGGGCCTTCCGGCCCGGTCGGCGTGGCTCCGGGCGGCACGCCTGGGCGGTGGAGTCCCTCGTTCGGTACGGCTTCGGGAGCCCGGCTCAGACGCCGGTGCTCGACCCCGGCCGGATGACCATCAGCACCACGACCACCGCCCACAGCAGGTTGAACACCCCGGCCGTCATCGGCAGCAGCCGCAGGCCCTGGACGGCCTTGGCGTGCTGCCCCGGCGCGGTGTCGGCGCCGAGCGCGTCCACCGCGGCCTGCTGCCCGGGCAGGACGAAGAGCAGCAGCGAGAGCGCGGCGATCGCGGTGAGCACCATCGAGACGATGATCCAGGACTGCCCGAGCACGTCCATCACCTGGGCGAGGCCGATGCCCATCACCGGCACCGCGACCCCCAGCAGGGCGTAGACCTGGGTGATCCGGTGCAGGATCCGCAGCACGCCCGCGTCCGAGGCCTGGTCCGGCCCGCCGGCCAGCGCGGCCTTGGCCCGGCGCGGGAACATGCTGACGGCCACCGCGACCGGGCCTATGAACAGGACCGACGCGAGGACGTGCAGGCTCAGCAGGAACTTGGCCATGGCGGGGACACCCTTACATCCGGCGGTGGGCAGCTGGTGCGGCGGGCGTCCGGTGGCGGCGCGCCCGCGATCAGGCACGCTAACACCGCTTATCCGGGGGCCCGCCGCGCGGGTGGGCGTGCTCGTTCCGCAGGACGGCGGAGCTCCGCCCTGGTCAGCCCGCCGTCGTCAGCCGGACGATCCTCGGCGCGGCGGTGCTGACCGCCGCGACGGCGGCGCCGTGCTCCGGGTCGGCCCAGTCGAGCAGGTGCAGGTCCTGGTGGCGGCTGCGCAGCGGGGCGCCGGGCGGGACGTCCAGGGGCAGGTCGGACAGGTCGACGGAGGCCAGGGTGTCCAGGGTGGCCCGCCCGATCTTGATCAGCGACTCCTTGCGCACCCACAGCCGCAGGAACGCCTGGTCCGGCTCCGGTGCCGTCTCGACCAGGCGCAGTTCGGCGGGGGAGAGCACCCGGCGGGCGACCGAGCCCAGCGACCCACCGCGCGCGGCCAGCTCGACGTCCACCCCGACCGGCTGGTGGCCGGCTCCGGCCGCGACCACGCCCCGGGTGTGCGACAGGCTCACGTGCACCTCGGGGTGGTCCGGCAGGTACGGCTTGCCGTGGTCGGCCAGGCCGCAGTCCGGGCACTGCTGGGCGAGCGTGAGCGAGGCCGCCGGGACGTCGAGCAGCCGGGCGGCGCAGAGCCGGACCAGTACGTGGCCGGCGGTGAAGTCGATCCGCCCGGACTCGTGCCGGAAGCGGGCGGCGCGTTCGAGTTCGAGGGGGGTGAGCAGGTGCTCGCCCGCTTCGGGGTGCCGCAGTACGGCGTCGGCGGACGCGACGGCGACGAGCGGCGTGCTCTGGTCCTGGGCCTCGGAGGTCATTGCTCCAACCTAACGGGCGCGGGCGTCGGGCGGGGGCGGCGCGGAGGTCGTCCGGGCAGGGCCGGTGGGAGGCGACTGCTGCGCCGCGCGGTGGATTCTCGGATCGGATCTGAGGATCTGTAGGGTAGGAATCGCCCGATTTGATGTTGGATGTCCCGGATCTGCGGGATCGCCAGCAGATAGTACGAACGGGGCAGGTTATGCGCACCTGCTCCTTTTCCTATGCGCGGAGGAATGTGTCGATGGGTCAGGGCACCGGTACGCCGGATCACAGAACGACCGCCGTGAGAAGAGAACCCGCTACCCGCAGGCGTCGGACCGTCCGGGTCGCCGTGGCGACCGTCGTCGCGGCGCTGCCGCTGGCGGCCGTGCTGACGGTCGGTTCGGCCGCGCCGCTCGCCCCGCCGCTGGGCGCCTGCACGGGCCCCGACTGCCCCGCCACCTGGCCGCCGCCGAACAACGGCGACTTCCCCGGCCGGGACGCCAGCATCAACGTCTTCACCGGCGGCGACTACACCGTGACCGGTCGCGCCGCGGAGGCCGAGGGCAAGATCGTCGCGCTGGGGAACCTGACCGTCGAGAAGAACGGCGGCGGCATCTACAACATGGGCGTCGTCGGCGTCGGCTCGCGCGTCGTGCCGCCCAACGGCAGCGACTTCGTCACCACCGGCGGCAACGTCGACGTCGTGACCGGCAACTCGATCCTGATCGGCGGGAGCGACTCCCACGGCCCGGCCTTCGGCAACCTGCGCCACGCGGGCAGCGTCACCGGCACCGTCAGCATCGACCCCACCGGCCAGTCGATCCAGGACCCGAACGCCGCCGCCCCGTACCAGACGGTGCTCACCCAGATCGAGGAGATCTCCGACTGCGTCGGCAAGGCCGCCGCGACCGGCACCGTCGACATCTCCTCCAGCCAGGCGACCCTCACCGGTGACGGGACCAGCCTGAAGCAGGTCTTCAACGTCACCCAGAACCTCGCCTCGCCGAGCGGCGGGCAGATCGGACTGGTCTTCAACAACATCCCGGCCGGGGCCACCGTCGTGGTGAACATGCTCGGGGACAGCCCGATCATCAACACCTACACGGGCACCGGCCTGGCCGGGGACCAGACCACCGACATGCGGTCGAAGCTGATGTACAACTTCCCGACCGCGACCTCGGCGCAGATCCTCGGCAGCGCCCAGTTCCAGGGCTCGGTCCTGGCCGGCAACCCGGGCGGCACCACGACCATCGCCCAGCCCGGGATGAACGGCCGGGTGTACCTCGCGGGCAACCTGATCCACACCGGCACCGGCGGTTACGAGATCCACAGCTACCCGTTCGACGGGGACCTGCCGGACTGCCAGACGACGCCGAGCCCGTCGCCGTCCACCTCGCCCTCTTCCTCCCCGTCCTCCTCGCCGTCGTCGTCGCCCTCCTCTTCGCCGTCGTCGTCACCGTCCTCCTCGCCCTCGGCCAGTCCGTCCTCCTCGCCGTCGTCGTCGCCCTCTTCCTCGCCGTCGTCGTCACCGTCCTCCTCGCCCTCGGCCAGTCCGTCCAGCTCGGGTCCGGCCCCGACCAGCCACCACCCGTCCGAGCACCCGACCAGCCACCACCCCGGTGGCGGTGGTGAGCTGCCCTCCACCGGCGCGGGCAACGCCCCGGTGGTCTTCGGCCTGGCCGGCGTCGGCCTGCTCGGCCTCGGCGGTCTCGCCGTCCTGGCCGCCCGCCGTCGCGGTCGCCACAGCTAGGGCCTGCCCAGCGCAAGGACGCCCGAGCAGCAACAACGGCCCAGGCCGCCCGTGTCGACCCCGACCGGGCGGCCTGGGCCGTGTCGACGGCCCGCCGCAGGCATGCGTCGGCCCCTCGCCCAGCACGGGCGAGGGGCCGACGGCGGCTCAGCGGGAGCGGAAGAAGCGGTCCACCGTGCGGCGGCCGGCGGCGACGGCGTGCACCGGTTCACCGACCACCCGGCCGGCCAGCGTCACGGCCAACTCTCCTACGTCCTGCCGGAGTTGTTCGGCGGCTTCGGCCTGGTCGGCGGCGATCCGCGCGTGGGTGGCGGTGACCAGCCGGTCCCGGTCGCGGATGCCCTCCGCGCGGGCCGCGGCGACGGCCGCCGCGCCCTGCTCGGCGTACTCCTGTCGGATCCGGGCCGCCTCGTGCCGGGCCTGAGCCAGTTCCTGTCGGCCGGCGTCGTGGGCGGCCTCGGCTTCGGCGCGGATGGCTTCGGCGCGTTCGGCGCGGCCCTCGGTCGCGTCCCACCGCTCGGCCTGAATCCGCTCGACGCGGGGGAGGATGCGGTGGCCCAGCGTCCACGTGATCAGGAAGAACAGGGTCAACCCCAGGGCCAGCATGAAGGGTTCGGGCGAAAGCGGTCCGAGTTCGATGTTCACGCAAACCTCCCCTTGTGGCTGACGGTGAGTCAATCAGGAGGTTTCCCAAGGGTGATGAGGGTCGAACTTTACCTGGGCATGACGTGCGTCACTGTTCCATGGCGGGCCGCGGCGCGGCGCCGGGCCTCAGGTCACCTCGCCCCGGAGGGAGAACCGCTCCTCCCGCCACTCCCCGCCGGCCAGCACCTCGGCCAGCTCCCGGGCCGCGTCCCAGACGTCGGTGTACGAGAGGTACAGCGGGGTGAAGCCGAACCGCATGAGGTCGGGCGCGCGGAAGTCCCCGATCACGCCGCGCGCGATCAGCGCCTGCACCACCGGATAGCCGTCGGCGTGCCGCAGCGCGACCTGGCTGCCCCGCCGGGCGTGCTCGCGCGGGGTCACCACCTCGATCCCGTCCAACCCCTCGACCAGTTCGATGAACAGGTCGGTCAGGGCCAGGCTCTTCGCCCGGACGGCGGCCGGGTCGGCGCGCTCCCAGACGTCCAGGCTCGCGCCCAGCGCGGCCTGCCCGAGCAGCGACGGCGAACTGGTCAGGAAGCGCCCGATGCCCGGCTTGGGGTCGTACCCGGGCTCGAAGGCGAACGGGCGGGCGTGCCCGAACCAGCCGCTCAGCGGCTGCCGCGGGCCGGCCGCGAGGTGCCGCTCGGCGACGTACAGGAAGGCCGGCGAGCCGGGGCCGCCGTTCAGGTACTTGTAGGTGCAGCCGACCGCGAAGTCCGCTCCCGCGGCGCCGAGTTCGACCGGCAGCGCGCCCACCGAGTGGCAGACGTCCCAGATCATCAGCGCGCCCGCGGCCTGCACCCGGGCGGTGATCCCGGGCAGGTCCAGCAGCTCGCCGGTGCGGTAGTCCACGTGCGAGAGGACGACCGCGGCGACGTCGCCGTCCAGGTGCCGGTCCAGCTCCTCGGGCCGGACCAGCACGCTGCGCGCGCCCTCGACCAGGCCGGTGGCGCCCTCGGCGATGTACAGGTCGGTCGGGAACGCCTCGCCGTCGCCCAGCACCGTGCGCCGCCCGGGGCGCAGCCGCAGCGCGGCGACGAGCACCTTGAACAGGTTCACCGAGGTGGTGTCGCAGACCACCACCTCCTCCGGCCCGGCCCCGACCAGCGGGGCGATCCGCCGCCCCAGCCGGTAGGGCTGCTCGAACCAGCCCGCGTCGTTCCAGCTGCGGATCAGCTCCCGGCCCCACTCCTCCTCGACCACCTGCCGCACCCGCTCCGCGGTGCGCACCGGCAGCGCGCCGAGCGAGTTCCCGTCCAGGTAGACCACCCCGTCCGGCAGGGCGAACTCCTTGCGGAACGCCGCCAGCGGGTCGACGGCGTCCAGCGCCGCGCACTCCTCGCGCGTGACCATGCCCATCCCCTCGTTCACAGCTCGTCCCGGATCGTCCACAGCTCCGGGAACACGTCCTGCTCGGCGGACCTGCGCAGCCAGCTCAGCCCGCTGGAGCCGCCCGAGCCGGGCTTGCCGCCCATGGTCCGCTTGACCGCGGACAGGTGGCGCTGGCGCCAGCGGGTGACCCGCTCGGCGACGTCCAGCAGCGCCTCGGCGAGCGGCCGCAGTCCGGCGTGCTCCGGGTCGGTGTAGACCAGGCGCCAGGCCGCGGCGACCTCGTCGCTGGCGCGGTAGCGCTCCTCGGAGGGCTCCGGGCGCAGCGGCAGGCCGCGCCGTGCCAGCAGGGCCAGCGCGTCGTCGTACAGGCCGGGGGAGCGCAGCGCCTCGGTCAGCTCGGCCTGCGTCCGCGGCATCCCGTCGTACATCGTGAGCAGTGCGGCGTTCTTGTTGCCGAGCAGGAACTCCAGGTGCAGGAAGGCCGCGGACTGGAAGCCGGAGGCCTGGCCGAACGCCGCGCGGAAGCCGTTGAACTCCTGCGGCGTCATGGTGGCCAGCAGGTCCCAGGACTCCACCAGCACGTCCTGCACGTGGGTGCCGCGCCGCAGCGCGGCCAGTGCGGCGGGCAGGTCGTCCTCGCGCAGCGCGCGCTGGGCGAGCGTCCACTCGTGCCGCAACAGGTCGAACAGCAGCTCCATCACCTGCGTGGTGACGATGAACGACAGCTCGGCCGGCACCTTGCTGCGCGGGTGCTGCAGGCTGTGCAGCTCGTCCAGGCACACGTAGCGGGCGTACGGGGTGCCCCGATCCGGCTCCCCGCGCCGACCGAACGACAGGCTGGGCGTCTCCACCGTGTCGTGCCCCATCCCGACTCCTCCTGATCCACCCGGGCCCGTCGCCCGGACCGGCGACCAGACGGATGGCCTGGTTCCACCGGGGTGCCCATTGTGCGGCGGTGCGACCCCCCGGTTGAATGGTCGACGGACACCGCAACCGCGATCCGGGCTGTTGTTCGCGAGGCGTTCGGCCGATTCGCTTTACGATCGCGAAACCACCCATTCCAGTCACTCCGGGAGCCGCCATGGACGCCGTCGACCGCCGCCTGCTGGCCGAGTTGCAGACCGACGCCCGGCTCTCCTACAACGAACTCTCCCGCCGGGTGAGCCTGTCCGCACCTGCGGTGGCCGAACGGGTCCGCCGACTGGAGTCCGACGGCGTGATCACCGGGTACCACGCCCACGTGGACCTCAGCCGGGCCGGACTGCCGATCACCGCGCTGGTCCAGATCCAGTGCTACGGCCCGCGCTGCGTGCTGCGCGACCCCCAGGTGGCCGCCTGGTCGGAGGTGCTCCAGTTGCACCGGGTCACCGGAGGGGCCTGCTGCGCGCTGCTGGTCGCGGTGCCCACGATGGCCGATTTCGAGGCCCTGTGCGACCGGCTCGGCGGCTACGGCCAGCCGTCCAGCTCGATGATCCTCTCCAGCCCGGTGCCCTGGCGGCCGGTGGTCGCGCCCGCCGGGGCGTAGGAGCCGTAGCGCCACAGCGCGATGGCGCCGTCGCGACCGCCGTGCGGCCCGGGGCCGGAACGGTAGGTTCCTCGGCATGCCGAACGAGCGCCACATCCTGCTGCTGCCCGGGAGCCTGCGGGCCGGTTCCGCCAACGAGACGGTGCTGCGCACCGCCGCCGCCGTGGCCGCCGCCACCCCGGGCCTGCGGGCCACCTACTACGCGGGGCTGGCCGGCCTGCCGCACTTCAACCCGGACCACGACACCGACCCGCTGCCCGGGCCGGTGGCCGCCCTGCGCGCCGCCGTCAGGGCCGCCGACGCGCTGCTGGTCTGCACCCCCGAGTACGCCGGGACGCTGCCCGGCTCCTTCAAGAACCTGCTGGACTGGACGGTCGGCGGGACGGAGATCGCGGACAAGCCCGCCGGTTGGATCAACGCGGCGGGCCCGGGCCGGGGCCAGGGCGCCGAGGCCACCCTGCGCACCGTCCTCGGCTACACCGGCGCGGCGGTGGTGGACGGGGCCTGCGTCCGCATCCCGCTGGACCGCGGGGCGGTCGGCCCGGACGGGCTGGTCGCCGATCCGCTGGTGCGGGAGCGGATCGGGGAGGTGCTGGCCCGGCTGGCGGCGGCCGCGGTCTGACGGGTGGCGGTCTGACGGGCGGCGGCCGGGCTCAGTGCCCTTCGGGCAGGTGGACCCCGAGTCCGGCCAGGCCGGTCAGGAACAGCTCCACGCCGACCGCCGCCAGCAGCAGCCCGAGCAGCCGGGAGAGCACCTCCAGCGAGGTGCGGTGGGTGCGCTGCATCAGCGGCGCCAGCAGGGCCACGCAGACGTAGTTGATCACCACGACCGCGAGGTAGGCCCCGCCGATGGTGGCCTTCCAGCTCCAGTCGTTGCGGGCGAGCGAGGCGACCAGCACGGCGGTGACCGCGAGCGGGCTGGCGATGTACGGCAGCAGCAGTTCGCGGATGCCGTCCACCATCGGGTTCGGCAGGTGGTCGTCGTCCTCGTTCTCGCCGCCGAGGTGGACGCCGAAGACCAGCGCGACCGCGTAGATGAAGAAGATCGTCCCGCCCGCGAGCTGCAGCGACTGGTCGCTGATGTGGAAGAGCGTGGTGACCTCGTCCGCGGTGAAGCCGAGCACCAGGCCGATCACCGCCGAGATGATCGTGCTCCACGCCGCCAGCCGTCGCAGTTCCCGGGTGCTCCGGGTGGAGGCCAGCCGGGCGAAGGCCAGCAGGACCTTGGGCGGGCCGACCACGGCGAAGAAGGTGATGAAGGCGCTGCTCAGATTGAAGACGAACATGCGCCAAGCATGACCGCGGTGGCCGGTGCGGCCGCTCCGCCACGCCACGCCCCGCGGTCGGGCGTGGCGTGAATCTCGCCGGGGAGCGGTTCATTCCCGGTCGCCGACGAATTCGCCCGGATGGCCGTCCTGGCTCGAACGGGTGCGCGCTCTCGGCTCCCATGGAAGTCGGATCACCTCCCCGGGAACGAGGATGCGACATGTGTCTGAACCGTAAGGACCTGGGCCTGCTGGCCCTGCGCGGCGCGGTCGGCGGGGTGCTGATCGCGCACGGCACCCAGAAGCTGTTCGGCTGGTTCGGCGGCGGAGGCCTGGAGGGTACCGCCCAGGCGATGGAGCACATGGGCTTCCACCCGGGCCGGCAGAGCGCCATCGCGGCGGGCGCCGGTGAGGCGGGCGGCGGCGTGCTGCTGGTCGCCGGGCTGGCCACCGGCGCGGCCGGCGCGGTGGTGGCCGGGACGATGGCCGGCGCGGTGGCGGTGCACGCCCCCGGGGGCTTCTTCGCGACCTCCGGCGGCTACGAGTACCCGGCCTTCCTCGGCGCGGCCGGGCTGGCGCTCGGCCTGGCCGGTCCTGGGCGGTACTCGCTGGACCACCTGACCTGTCACGTCCTTGACCAGCCGTGGATGGGCCTGGTGGCCTTCGCGGGGTCCGTCGCCGGGGCGTACGGCGTGGTGGCGCGGCGCCGGCACGTGGTGCGGCTGCGCGAGGAGCGGGCCGCGATGGAGGCGGACGAGCAGGAGGGCTCGGGGCTGTCCTGACGCGCCGGCGGCCCCAGGTCCTGTTCCGGCCTTGCTCGTCCCGGTCACCCGGAGGCACCAGTCCTGCTGGCGGCCCCCGGGCGGCCCTCGGAGGGTGGTCGGGAAGGCGTGCCGGGCAGCCCGGCGCCGGGGCAGAAACGAGGGACCGCATGGACCGCCTGGACCGCCAGCCGCTCACCCGGATCGGTTCGAGGCCGCGGGTCACCGCGCGGCAGCTGGACGCGCCGCCGGTGCGCCGCCAACGCCGGGCGGTGGCCGGGGTGTTGGCCGCCACCATGGTCGCCGCGGCGGCGCTGGCGGGCTGTTCCTCCGGAAAGAGCGCGAGCAGCGTGGCCACCTCGGCCTCCGCCGCGATCGAGCGGGGCGCCTCGGCCGCGGCCTCCGCCGCCTCGGCGCTGGCCTCGGTGGCGGGCGGGGCGGGGGCGGTGATCGCCTCGGCGGAGGCGCGGGCCTCGGCGGCGGTGTCGGCGGCCTCCTCGGCGGTCTCCGGGATCAAGGGCGGGCTGGACGCCAAGGGGGACGTGGCCGTCGGGGCGGTGAGCACCGGCTCGGACGGCAGGGCGCAGGTGGAGCTGACCGTCACCAACCACGGGCAGCAGTCGTACCGGTACGTGATCCAGGTCGACTTCACCGACGACTCCGGCACGGTGCAGGACGCGACCGCGGTGACGGTCCAGGACGTGGCGGCCGGCCGGAGCGCCCAGGCCACCGCGCGCAGCAACCGGGACCTCTCGGGCAGCCTGAAGGCCGTGGTGGCGAACGCGCTGCGCTACTGACTTCCCCGCCACTGACTTCCCCCACTGACTTCCCGCTGCTGGCTCGCAGGTCAGCGCGGGTGCCGGGCGGGGGCCGAACCTTAAGCGCGGCTCAAGGCCCAACGGGACCCCTTGACGGGGGAGTTGGTCTAGTCCATTTTTATTGCCCAGGTGCAGGGAGCCCCTGAACCGGCGTCAACGGCCTCGTGCCGCGGGCGCCGGTTCGGCACATCCCGGTGTCCGTCCAGGCCCGATCCCGCTGATCCCGCACGATTCCCCGCACGATTCCCCGCACTGAGCTGTCATGTCCCGGTCGCCCGACCCCACCTCGGGCGCACCCCCACGGGACGACGGAAAACCCCCACAACCAGGAGTCACGCACCCATGCTGCGTTCACGCATTGAAAGGGCCGGGACCCCGGCTCCGACGGGCGGCCGTCGACGCCGCCCGAAGAGCCTGGCCGCCGTCGCGGCCGGCACCGCCGCCTCCGTGCTGCTCGGCGCGGGCCTCGCGCTGACCGGCGGCGCCGCGGCCAACGCCGCGACCACCAACACCACCGGCGCGGCCGCCACCAGCGGCGGCATCAAGGTCGCCTACTACGACCAGTGGTCGGTCTACGCCAACGCGTACTACCCGAAGACGATCCAGGACACCGGCGTGGCCGGGAAGCTCGACTACCTGATCTACGACTTCGCGAACATCCACCCGACCGACCTGGGCTGTTTCGAGGCGACCAAGGCCGCCGACACGAACGACAACAACCCCAACGCGGGTGACGGCGCGGCCGACGCGTTCGCCGACTACCAGAAGAGCTTCGGCGCGGACATCTCGGTCGACGGCGTCGGCGACGTCTGGAACCAGCCGATCGCGGGCAACTTCAACCAGCTGAAGAAGCTGAAGGCGAAGAACCCCAACCTCAAGATCCTGCTCTCGATCGGCGGTTGGACCTACTCCAAGTACTTCTCGCCGGCCTCCGCCACGGACGCCTCGCGCAAGCACCTGGTCTCGTCCTGCCTCGACATGTTCATCAAGGGCAACCTCCCGAGCGACGCCGGCTACGGCGGCCCGGGCTCCGGCGCCGGCATCTTCGACGGCATCGACATCGACTGGGAGTACCCGGGCGGCGGCGGCCACACCGGCAACATCTCCAGCCCGGCCGACAAGCAGAACTTCACGGCGCTGCTGAAGGAGTTCCGCACCCAGCTGGACGCCCAGGGCAAGGCCGACAACAAGACCTACGCCCTGTCGGCGGCGGTCGGCGCCGGCCAGGACAAGATCATGAACGTCGAGACCGACAAGATCGGTCAGTACCTCACCTTCCTCGACGTCATGACCTACGACATGCACGGCGGCTGGGACGCCCAGGGGCCGACCAACCACCAGGCCGCGCTCTACGCGGGCCCGAACGACCCGTCGACCCCGGTCAAGCCGGGCCACGGCAAGTACTCGATCGACAACGCCATCAAGGCGTGGACGGTCGGCGACGCGGACTACGGGATCCCCGGCGGCTTCCCCGCCAACAAGATCAACATGGGTGTGCCGTTCTACTACCGCGGCTGGACCGGCGTCCAGAACAACGGCAAGAACGGCCTGTTCCAGCCCGCCGCCAGCCCGGCGACCGGCGCGGCGATGTCCGGCAACGTCCCCGGCATCCAGATGTACAAGGAGCTCGCGGGCTTCGTCGACAACCCGTCCAGGACCTTCTGGGACGACGACGCCAAGGCCACGTACTTCTACGACGGCAACACCTTCTGGAGCGGTGAGGACACCCGGTCGATCCAGGCCAAGCTCGACTACGCGCACTGCAACGGCCTCGGCGGCTCCTTCGCCTTCTCGCTGTACGACCTGGGCACCAAGACCGGCCTGTTCGACACGATGGTGAACGCCACCAACGGCTCCGCCGCCGGTTGCCCGGCCCCGCCGACCGGCACCCCGAGCAGCACGGCGACCCCGACCCAGACCCCGACCGGCACGCCCACGGGTACTCCGACCGGCACCCCCACGGGTACTCCGACCGGTACCCCCACCGGCACCCCGACCTCGCCGGCCGGCTGCCCGGCCGCCCCGAGCTGGGACGCCAACACCACCTACGCGGCCGGCGGCACCAAGGTCTCGTGGAAGGGCCACTACTACACCAACAAGTGGTGGACCAAGGGCGATGACCCGAGCCAGAGCGGCCAGTGGGGCGTCTGGACCGACAACGGCGCCTGCTGACCCCTCGGGCGGCACGGACTGAGGGCCTGACGGACCCTCGCAGCACCTGAACCAAGCGGTCCGGCCCGCCGGGGGAGCACCCCCGGCGGGCCGGACTCGTTGCGTTTCGGGGGCGCGACCCGGGGGCGCGGCTCAGGCCAGGTCGGCGGTGCGCCCGAGCGCGTCCGGCTGGCTCTCCTCGATCCGCCGCAGCATCCGCGCCAGCATCGCGGACAGCACGGCCCGCTCCTCGCCCGTGACGTCCTGGAGCAGCTCCTCCTCGAACACCGCCGCCATCCGCATCGACTCCAGCCACTTGTCGCGGCCGTTCTCGGTCAGCTCGATGATCACCCGGACCCGGTTGGTCTCGTCGCGCTCCCGGGTGACGAGGTCCTCGGTCACCATCCGGTCGATCCGGTGCGTCATCGCGGCCGGGGTGAGCCCGAGCCGCTTGGCCAGCTCGCCCGGTCCGAGCTGGTACGGGCTGCCGGAGACCACCAGTGCCTTGAGCACCTCCCACTCGGCGGCCGTGATTCCCAGCACAGTCAGCTGCCGGTCGTAGGCCACGCCCATCCGCCGGGCGACCCGGGACAGGGTCTGCACGATGGTCTCCACCTGGGGGTCGACGGTGGGGAATTCCCGCTGGTAGACGGCCACCTGCTCGGTGATGCCGAGCTCCCTGGCGGTGGCCGGCGGGGGCTTGTCCGTAGTCATGCGGACCAGTGTCGCACGGGGGCGTGCATCTCTTAAGCCTTTGACTCCACACTCTTCCAGTGCTAAGAATTTATCTTGTCAAACTTTAGCTCTGAAATCTTCTGGACTTAAGAGTATCCAGTTGAATCCAGGAAGGGATGTGCACGGTGACCGGCACGGTGAAGCAGCAGAGGCAGCAGCGACGCGGGGCGGGCGGCCCGCTGCGCCGCGTCCAGATCGGCAACGCGCTCAGCGCGTTCGGCAGCGGCTTCACGATGCCGTACATGTTCGTGTACGTGGACCAGGTGCGCGGGCTGGGTTCGCTGGCGGCCGGGATGGTGTTCACCGTCTTCGCGCTGGCGGCGCTCGCCGTCCTGCCGTTCACCGGTCGCGGCATCGACAGGTACGGCCCCCGTCCGGTCCTGCTGGCCGGCACGGCGCTCGCCGCCACCGGCGCGTTCGCCTTCGGCCACGCCACCGGCACCCCGGCCCTGCTGGTCTCCTCCTTCCTGTTCGGCGCGGGTGTCACCACCTGCCAGCCGGCGCTCGCCACGATGATCGTCCGCTGCTCGACGGCCGCGACCCGCTCGCACGCCTTCGCGCTCCAGTTCACCCTGGTCAACCTGGGCATGGGCATCGGCGCCCTGGTCGGCGGCCAGATCGTGAACGTCGCCGACCCGGCCAGCCTCACCCGGCTGTTCACCATCGAGGCGGCGACCTTCCTCGGCCTGGCCCTGGTCACCGGCACCGCCCGGATGCCGGCCAACCCGCTGATCCCGCTCCAGGAGAAGAACGACGGCCCGACCGGCCTGCGCGCGCTGGTCGCCGACAAGGCGATGCTGCGGCTCTGCGTGCTCGCCGGGCTGATCTTCTTCACCTGCTACGGCCAGTTCGAGTCCGGCGTCGCGGCCTTCGCCACCGACACCGTCGGCACCGCGCCCTCCACCCTGGGCTTCGCGATCGGCGCCAACGCGCTGACCATCGTCGTCCTGCAGATGTTCATGGTGCGGATCACCGCGCGCCGCCGCCGCACCACCGCGATGGCCGCGGCCGGCGTGGTCTGGCTCGGCGCCTGGGCGATGGCCCTGGTGGCCGGCCTGATCCGGACCGAGACCATGGCCGCCACGGTCGCGATCGTCTCGATCTACGCCCTGTTCGGCGTCGGCGAGTCGCTGCTCGCGCCCACCATGGGCCCGATCGTCGCCGACCTCGCCCCGGCCCGGCTGCTCGGCACCTACAACTCCGGGTACGCCCTGGTGAAGCAGATCGCCATCGCGGTCGGCCCGGCCGTCGGCGTGCTGCTGGTCGGCTCCGGCACCTGGCCGCTCTACCTCGCGGCCATGGCGGGCTCCACGCTGCTGGTCGTCGTCCTGGCGCTGCGGCTGCGCCCGTACCTCACGCCGGAGCAGGACAACGCGGCCCCGGCCGTGGTCCGCACCACGGTCGTCCGGGAGTTGCAGACGGCGGCGTGACCGCCGACGGGGGGCTGTGGGCGGCTGCGTGACCGCCGACGGGGGTTGCAGACGGCGGCGTGACCGCCGATCGAACAGGCGTGTCGACGGGCGCCGACCGGGTCACCTGGTCGGCGCCCGTCGCGCTTGGCTTCGCGACCACCGCCACATAGTGTCAGTGGCTGTTGGCCGCCCGGCCCGGTCGGTACAGGAGACCCGGCCGGCACAGGAGACAGGCGAATCGGCGAGGCAATGACGCAAGCGGCGCTCACGCACCCCCCGGCGGCCCAGGCCCCGGCCCCCGCCGCCCCGGCACCGGCCCGGGGCCGGCTGCTCCGCCTGCCGGCCGACTGGTCCGGCTGGCTCGGGCCGATCGGCGTCGCGCTCTTCGCGGGCCTGCTGCGGTTCTGGAACCTCGGCTACCCCAACGCCTTCGTCTTCGACGAGACGTACTACCCCAAGGACGCCTGGTCGCTGCTGCGGCAGGGCTACGAGGGCAGCTGGCCGGACCACGCCAACGCCGACGTCCTGGCCGTCCCGCAGCACATCCCGCTCACCTCCGCGCCCGAGTTCATCGCCCACCCGCCGCTCGGCAAATGGGTGATGGCGATCGGCGAACAGCTGTTCGGCCTGCACCCCTTCGGCTGGCGGTTCATGACCGCCCTGCTCGGCACCGTCACCGTGCTGATGCTCGCCCGGATCGGCCGCCGGCTCTTCGGCTCCACCCTGATCGGCTGCACGGCGGCCCTGCTGATGGCGGTCGACGGCCTCCAGCTGGTGATGAGCCGGGTCGGGCTGCTCGACGGCATCCAGATGTTCTTCGTGCTCGCCGCCTTCGGCAGCCTCCTGATCGACCGCGACCACGTCCGCGCCCGGCTGGCCGGCATCACCGACGGCGACGGCGACGGCGACCGCGTCCGGCTCGGCCTGCGGCCCTGGCGGATCGCCGCCGGGGTGCTCCTCGGCGCCGCCTGCGCCGTCAAGTGGAACGGCGCGATGATCCTCGCCGCCTTCGGCCTGCTGACCGTCCTGTGGGACCAGTCCGGCCGACGCGGGGCCGGCGCCCGCCGCCCCTGGCGCTCGATGCTGCGCCGCGACGCCGTCCCCGCCTTCCTCGCCATGGTCGGCTCCGCCCTGGTGGTGTACGTCGGCGCCTGGGCCGGCTGGCTCGCCGGCGGCGGCAACGGCGAGGGCGGGTACGACCGGCACTGGGCCGACGGCCGCCCCGGCCTGTCCCCGGACACCTTCCTCGGCGTCCCGCTGCCGCAGGTGTCGATGAGCTGGGTGCCCGCGCCGCTGCGCAGCCTGTGGCACTACCACTCGCAGATGTACGACTTCAACACCGGGCTGAGCACCCCGCACACCTACCAGTCCAACCCCTTCAGCTGGCTGGTCGTCGGCCGCCCCGTCTCCATGTACTGGGAGCAGGTCCCGAACGGGCAGCACGGCTGCACCGCCACCGGCGGCTGCGCGTCCCAGATCCTCGGCCTCGGCACCCCGCTGCTCTGGTGGACGGCCTGCTTCGCCCTGGTCTACCTGCTGTGGCGCTGGTTCTTCCGCCGGGACTGGCGCTCGGGCGCCGTGCTGTGCGCCGTCGCCGGGATCTACCTGCCCTGGTTCCAATACCAGGAGCGGACCGTCTTCTCCTTCTACATGGTCGTCCTGGTGCCGTTCCTGTGCCTGGCCGTCGCGCAGATGCTCGGGGCGATCCTCGGCCCGGCCGGATGCAGCCCCGAACGCCGCCGGATCGGCGCGGCCGGCGCCGGGCTGATCGTGCTCGCCATCGTCGCCTGCTTCGCCTTCTTCTACCCGCTGTACACGGCGGAGGTGATCCCGATGACGTCCTGGCAGGACCGGATGTGGTTCACCAGCTGGATCTGACACCGGTGACCCTGTCCGCCGCGGGCGGCCAGCTGCTGCCCGTCACCCCGATGCTCGGGGTGGTCACCGCCGCCCTGCTGCTGGCCGCCGTCGCGGTCGCCGGCCGGGGCCTGCTCGGCCACGGGCACGCGGTGCTGCGGGCCGGACTGCGCGCGGTGGTGCAACTGGCCGCCGTCGCCGCGGTGATCAGCTGGGTGGTCGGCTCGCTCTGGTGGTCGGCGCTGTTCGTGCTGCTGATGTTCACCGTCGCGGTGCGCACCGCCGGGCGGCGGATGACCCCCGGCCCCGGCTGGGTCTGGGCGGCCGCGCCGATCGGCGCCGGCGTGCTGCCGGTGCTCGCCCTGCTGCTGGCCGTCGGGCTGCTGCCGGCCAAGGGCCTGTCCGTCATCCCCGTCGCGGGCATCCTGATCGGCGGCGCGCTCACCGCCACCTCGCTGGCCGGGCGGCGCGCCCTCGACGAGCTGCGGCAGCGCCGCGGCGAGGTGGAGGCGGCCCTGGCGCTCGGCTTCGAGGACCGCGACGCCCGGCTGGAGATCTGCCGCACCGCCGCCGCGACCTCGCTGGTGCCCGCCCTCGACCAGACCCGGACGGTCGGCCTGGTCACCCTCCCCGGCGCCTTCGTCGGCATGCTGCTCGGCGGCGCCTCGCCCGTCCAGGCGGGGGCGGTGCAGCTGTTCGTGCTGGTCGGGCTGCTGGCGGTGGAGTCGGTGGCGATCGTGGTGGTGCTGGAGCTGGTCGGCCGGGGGCTGGTGAACGCGGGCTGGTGAGCGTGGGTTGGTGAGCGTGGGTTGGTGAGCGTGGGGTACCGGGCCGGGGCGGGTGCCGGACGGGGGCGGGGACCGGGCCGCCTTGGGCACCGGACGCGGTCGGGTACCCTTGAGCACGTTGAAGGGGAGTAGCCCTCCACCGGACCGTCGACATACTGGCCCTCACGGGCCCGGCGCCCGGGGCACCCGATCCTCCGGGGTCGGTGCCGGCGAGACCTTCGGCCGCAGTGCTGTGACCATGACCAGTGCTGTCGGGCCGAAGCGTCCCCTGACGGACCTGCGGAGGCCGGGCAGCCCGACCGAGGGACCCTTTCTGATGAGTTTGACCGTGGCCGCGCTGACGTTCGGCATCATCTTCCTGGCCGAACTGCCGGACAAGACCGCGCTGGCCAGCCTCGTACTCGGCACCAAGTACCGTGCCAGCTACGTCTTCGCGGGTGTCGCCGCCGCGATGGGCGTTCAGGTCGTCCTCGCCCTCGCCGCCGGGCACCTGCTCTCGCTGCTGCCGCACCGCTGGGTGGAGGGCGTCACCGGCGTGCTGTTCCTGGCCGGCGCGGCCATGCTGCTGTTCCACGGCGGGGGCGACGACGAGGAGGGGCACGCCGCCAAGGAGCCGTCCTCGAACAGCTTCTGGAAGGTGGCCGGGGCCAGCTTCGTGGTCGTCGCGGTCGCCGAGTTCGGCGACCTGACCCAGATCATGACCGCCAACCTGGCCGCCAAGTACGCCGATCCGCTGGCCGTCGGCCTCGGCGCCTGGCTGGCGCTGTGCGCGGTCGGCGGGCTCGCCATCGTGGGCGGGCAGAAGCTGCTCAAGTACGTGCCGATGAAGCTGATCATCCGGGTCGCGGCGGCGATCATGGTGGTGCTGGCGGGCATCAGCATCTTCGGGGCGATCACCGGCTGACCCCTTGTTCGCGGGGCTCAGCAGCCCGGGTCGGCCTCCAGGGCGGCCCGGGTCTTCGGGCCGTAGACGTAGGTCTCGCCCTTGATCCGGTTGCTGGTCTGGTAGTCGCCGAGCACCGACCTGGTCCAGAAGTCGAAGGTGCCAGTGATCATCGACTTGTCGACGTATCCGCACTCGGCCGCCCACAACCGCTGCTGCATGTCCTTGACGTCGGCGCCGGTCATCCCCATCTGGAGCACCCGGGTGGTCGGGGTCGGCGTCGGGGTGGGGGTCGGCGTCGGAGTCGGCGTGGGCGTCGCGGTGGTGGGGGTGGGCGTGGGTGTCGGGGGCGCGGTCGGGGCGGAAGCCGGGGCCGGGGGAGCGGCGGCCGGGGCCTGGGTGGTCGGCGTCGGCGCCGGGGTGGCCGTCTTCGTCGGGCTCGGCTTGCGGGTGGGGGACGACGTCGGACTCGGCGCCTCGCTGGTCGGCGGCGGGGTGGCCGGGTCCGTCGGTGCCGGGGCGGTCGGCTCCACCGGCGCGGGCGCCAGGGTGGTGGGCAGCGGCTGCGCCTGCCGGGTCGTCGGCGCGGGCGAGGGCGTCACCGCGTACGCGATGCCGATGGTGAGCGCGACCAGGCCGGCGCCCACCCCGGCCAGCAGCAGCTTGTGCCGGGCCAGCGGGTTCTGCGTGGCCTGCTCGGCGGCTCTGCGCGCGGCCCGGCCGCCGACGGGCTCCGGCTCGGGCCCGGGCGTCGCGTGGTCGAAGGGGAAGACTCCGAGGTCGCCGCCGGACGCGGCCTGCGGGGCCGTCGCCGCCGCGTAAGCGCCCGGCCCGGAGGCGGGCACCGGCGGCAGCACGGTGGTGGCGTAGGCGTCGGCGTCCGGCCCCAGCGGGGGAACCACGGGCGGGGCAGCGGCGGGCGGGGGCGCGGCGGGGTGGACGGGGGCCGGCTGTCCCGGGGCGACCGGCGGCAGGACGGCGGTCGCGAACGGGTCGACGGCGGGGACGTCCGCCACGGGCTCCTCGGCGACCTGGCCGACCGCCTGCGGCACGTACGGGCGGACCAGCGGCGGGCCTTCGAGGTGCGGGAGGACGGCCGTCTCGGTGAGGCTCGGGTCCGGGACGCAGCCGCACCCGGTGGAGCGTGCGGTGCCGCACGTCGGGCAGTGCTGGTCCGGCATCGGCCGGTCCTCCTCGGTTCTCGGGCGGTCTCCGTGCCCCGGGGCGGTTCCCGGGCTCACGATCGCGCCTGATTATGCAGGACGTCCCGGAGGGGGGACAGGGGCGTCCGGACCCGGGCGGGGGTGTTGTGGCGGTTGGTGGCGGTTGTCTCCCGAGGAACGGTCGGGGGGCGGCGGATGTCCCCGGTGCCGGCGGTCGGGTCGGTGCGGTGGGTGTGGTCGGCTCGGCCCGGCGCGTCCTGGGTCGGCAGGCCCGGAGGGTCCGCTCGGGCAGGCCCGGAGGCTACGTTCGGCTCAATCCGGGGGAGCAAACCAGGGCATTTCTGACAGCATGGTGAGCTGGGAGTGATCATCCGCACGGGCCCGCCGCCTCGGCCGGGGCCCGCGACCCTACGGAGCCGCCATGACGGACTCGCGCGCCGCGTCCGACCGCAGCCCGGCGTACGAGCCCGGCCCGCCGGAGGTCACCACCCCCAACCTCTGGGTGCCGATCGGCGCCCTGCTGCTGGCGATGCTGCTCGCCGCCCTCGACCAGACCATCGTCTCCACCGCGCTGCCCACCATCGTCAGCGACCTCGGCGGCCTGGACCACATCTCCTGGGTGGTCACCGCCTACCTGCTGGCCTCCACCGCCGCCACCCCGCTCTGGGGCAAGCTCGGCGACATGTACGGCCGGAAGCGCTTCTTCCAGGCCTCCATCGTGATCTTCCTGCTCGGCTCCGTACTCTGCGGCATCGCCCAGAACATGGGCGAACTCATCGCCTTCCGCGCGCTGCAGGGCCTGGGCGGCGGCGGGCTGATCGTGCTCACCCAGGCCATCGTCGGCGACCTCGTCTCCCCCCGGGACCGCGGCAAGTACCAGGGCCTCTTCGGCGCCGTCTTCGGCGTGACCAGCGTCCTCGGGCCGCTGCTCGGCGGCCTGTTCGTCGACAACCTCAGCTGGCGCTGGGTCTTCTACATCAACCTGCCGATCGGCATCGTCGCCCTGGTGGTGATCGCCGCCGTCCTGCACGGGCAGGAGGTCAGGCGCCGGCACCGGATCGACTACCTCGGCACCGTGCTGATCGCCGCCGTCGCCACCTGCCTGGTGCTGATGACCTCCCTCGGCGGCACCACCTGGGGCTGGACCTCCTGGCAGATCGTCGGGCTCGGCGTGCTCGGCCTGGTGCTGCTGCTCGCCTTCGTCCTGGTCGAGCGGACGGCCAGCGAACCGGTGCTGCCGCTGCGGCTGTTCCGCTCCCGGACGTTCAGCCTGGTCGCGGTGATCTCCTTCGTGGTCGGCTTCGCGATGTTCGGCGCCCTCACCTACCTGCCGACCTTCCTCCAGGTCGTCATGCAGGTCTCGCCCACCCTGTCCGGCATCCACATGTTGCCGATGGTGCTCGGCATGCTGTTCACCTCGATCGGCTCCGGCCAGATCGTCGCCCGCACCGGCCACTACCAGATCTTCCCGATCGCCGGGACGGCCGTCACCACCGTCGGCCTGCTGCTGCTCTCCCGGCTCGACGAGCACAGCAGCACCACGGAGATGAGCCTCTACTTCCTGGTCTTCGGCCTCGGGCTGGGCCTGGTCATGCAGGTACTGGTGCTGATCGTGCAGAACTCCGTCGGCTACCAGGACCTCGGCGTCGCCACCGCCGGCGCCACCTTCTTCCGCTCCATCGGCGCCTCCTTCGGCGTCTCCATCTTCGGCACCCTGTTCGCCAGCGGGCTGCGCGACCGGCTCGCCGACGCCCTCACCGGCCTGCCGCTGCCGCCCGGCTTCCACCCCGAGGCCGTCACCTCCGACCCACGGGTGATCACCCGGCTGCCCGCCGTCGCCCAGGAAGCCGTCCACCACGCGTACGCCGAGTCGATCACCAGGGTGTTCCTGTACGCGGTGCCCGTCGCGATGGTCGCCTTCGTGCTGTCGCTGTTCCTGCGCGAGCAGAAGCTGCGCTCCACCGCCACCGCGCCCGACCTGAGCGGATCCATCGGCCTCAACCCCGTCCAACGCTCGTCGCTGGACGAGATCGCCCGCGCGCTCTCGGTGCTGAGCTCCCGCGAGGCCCGGCGCGACCTCTTCCGGCGGATCACCGAGGGGGCCGGGCTGGACCTCCAACCCGCCTCCAGCTGGCTGCTGTTGCAGATGCACCACCACGGCTCGGTCGAGCCGGCCGAACTCGCCGAGCGGCGGATCATCCCGATCGCCGTCATCGAGAGCGCCGTCCGGGAAGTCGAGGGCCGGGGCCTCGCCGTCCGCAGCGGCGGGCTGCCGCTACGGCTCACCGAACCGGGGGCGGAGGCGGCCGTCAAGCTGGTCGCCGCCCGGCGCTCGCAACTCGCCGACCTGCTCGGCGACTGGGACGAGCAGCAGTACGCCGACCTCGCCGACCTGCTCACCCGCCTCAGTTCCACCCTCTGCGCCGACCGGCGCGACCGCCCCGACCGACCGGCCCACGAGCCGCCGTACCGGGGCGAGGGGCGGTCGTTCTAGCCCGCCTCGCAGGGGGTCTGGTGGGAGAGCCAGGTGACGGCGGCGGCGAGCGTGGGGTCGTCGTCCTTGCGGGGGTCGGCCGTTTCGACCGCCTCGTCCGGCTCGATCGGGCCCTCGTGCACCCTGCCGGTGCGGTCGGCCTCGGCGGCGCCGGTGAGCAGCAGGACGGCGCCGTCCGACAGCCGGTGGGCGGCGTTGCCGGTGGGCACCCCGTAGGTGGGCTGGCCGAAGCTGCGGGTGGCCGGGCGGCCGATGAAGGCGATGGCGACCGCCTCGCCCGCGCTGCCGGTCGCGCGGCCGGTGAGGACGGCGACGGGCGTTCCGGGCGTCTTGTCGTGGTGGGTGGGCGCCTTGTCGTGCTGGGTGGCGGGGGAAGCCTGCGGGGCGTCGTCCAGGTACGGCACGCCGTCGCGGACCGACCAGGTGCTGCGGGTGCCGTCCGCGGTGACGAAGGCGCCCAGCGGGCCGTCGCCGAGGACCGGCGCCGCGACGGCCAGCGGGGCCCACATCCCGCCCCCGGTCTCGTTGCGCAGGTCCACCACCCAGCCGCAGGCGCTCGCTTCGGCGACGGCGGCACGGCCGCGGGTGACGTACTCGGCGTAGGTGCGCTCCGATCCGTTCACCGCCGGGAGGGTCAACTGGGCTATTCGGCCGGGGAGTTGCCGGGTGGTCGGGGCGTTCACTGCCTCCGGGTCGGCGTCGACCCTCGCCGCCTGGTCGGGCGGGTAGAAGCGGCTGTGGTGGTCGTCGAGGGCGGTGACGGCGGCGCTGATCGCGGTGTGGGTGTCGGCCGGGGTGCGGGCCGTGGCCGCCTGGGCGAAGGCCTGGGTGCGGAGCTTCGGCCAGTCCACCTTCGAGGTGTTGAGGGACTTCCGCTGGATGAGGTCCAGGGCCTCGGAGAGGTAGCCGCGGGCCTCGGGGGACATGTGCTCGGGGGCTGGTGATTCGGGGGTCGGTGACTCGGGGGCCGGTGACTCGGGGGCCGGCGAGGAGCACGCCGCGAGCACCAGTACGGCCGCCGCCGCAACCGTCCGTCCCAGCCGTCTCATCCGCTTCTCCCTCCGCTTGCCCCTGGTTCGTGTCGCTCCTGATCCTCCCTCACGGACTCCCGAACCAGCGAGGGGTGTCGAGGCGGAACGGGTCGCCGGGGGCGAGCAGGCGCAGGGCCGTCTCCACCTCGCGCAGGCGCTCCTCGCCTAGGGTGGCGGACCACTCGGCGCGCAGCTCGTCGAAGATCCGGGCCGACCGGACCAGGCAGTCCACCCCGCGGGCGGTCAGCCGGACCACCTTGCGGCGGGCGTCGGCCGGGTCGCCGCCGCGCTCGACGTAGCCGAGCTGCTCCAGGTTCTCGATGGTCTTGCCGGCGGCCTGCTTGGAGACGCCGAGTCGGCGGCCGAGTTCGACGGCGGTGGTGCCGTGCGGTCCGATCGCCTGGAAGACGAAGCCGTGCATGGGCCGCAGGTCGGGGTGGCCCTCGCGGGCGATGCGCTCGTGCAGCTCGTCGATGATCGTCCGGAAGGCGAGCAGCAGGCGCAGCGGCAACTCGAAGCCGGGCGGGGCGGGTTCGCTCGTGGGTGCGCTGGTGGGTGTGCTCACGGGCTCGCTTGACATAGGTAGACAACCTCATTGACCATATAGACAACGCCATTGACCATCCTAGGGGGTTCCCTCGCCATGCCCGTGATCCGCCACACCGACGCCCGTCGCACCGAGACGCCGAACGCCGTCATGACCACCTACGCCTCACCCACCCAGGGCTCAACCGCCCTCGCCCTGTGGCAGGTCGACATGACGGCCGGAAAGAGCGGCCCGCTGCACGCCATGGACGTCGAACAGATCTGGACGCTGCTCACCGGCACCGCCACCGTCACCCTCCCCGACGGCCCGGTGCCCCTCACCGCCGGCGACACCCTCGTCCTCCCCGCCGACCTCGCCCGCCAGATCACCACCGCCGACGGCTTCACCGCCATCGTCGCCGGCCCGTCCCCCGCCCACGCCTACAACCCCGACGCCGTCACCCCCGAAGGCGCCTGCGGCCTCGCCCCCCGCGACGCCGAGCGCCTCCTCCCGCCGTGGATCGCCTGACCGCGAGGCGGTCCGGCGGTCCGGGCACGGGTGCGGGGACGGTCGAGGGCCTACCCCTGACCGTCCCCGCCCGGTCCTCGCCGCTACTTCTGGTCGTCGATGTCGTCCTGGAGGTCGTCCAGGTTCTGCTGACCCTGCTGTTGGCCCTGCTGCTGGGTCTGGGCGGCCTTCTGCTGGGCGTCGTCCCCCTTCGGGGGCTTGCTGCCGAGGCGCGACTTCGCCTCCTCCTCCAACTGCTCGGCCTTGTCCCGGAACTTGTCGCCGATACCCATGGCTGTGCCCCATTCGGTTGGATTTCGGGTTCTCCAACCAGGCTTGCACGCACCTTCTCCGCCTGCACTTCGGGCAAGTTGCCGCAGAGCGTCACGATCGACAGACCCCGGATCGCCCGACCCGCACGGTGTGAGGTGTAGGAGACTGCTGACCGCAGACAGTCACCGGACCGGCGGCCGCACCCGCGGCCCCGGCGGAGCAGAAGGAGCGGCATGTCCGTCGTCAAGATCAACGAATGTGTCAAGCCACTCACATAAGCTGCACGGCCGTCGAGGGAACTGTCGCCGAACGGCGAAGCTCCGCCCATGCGTCACGGGGGACGATGCATGGACGGGGCTGTTTTCGGGGTCATGCGGGCGTGGACTGCCCACCGTTGCTACCCGGGTGGTCGTTCGGGTCGTGCCTTCTCGGCCGGTAGGGCCGATTCTTGGGCGTGTACCGGTACGGATCCGGTCGATCCGGGTAGACGGTCACCCACTGGTCGCACCGGAAGCAGAAGCCTTGGCCTGTCTCCGGGTCGAACGCGACGGGCTGATCACACAGCGGACAGTCCACTACTCTCCTACGCGCTCAGGTCGAACTCCCCGCACTTGACGGCGTAGGTGAACTCCGCCCACGCCTCACGGGTCATGGTGACCACCTCACCGGGCCGCTCGCTGTCGCGCAAGGCGACGACGCCGGGGATGTTGGTGGCCACCTGCGGGCACGCCTTGCGCACCGTGTTCTGGCACGCCGCGATGGTGACGAACTCGAATTCGGGACGGGCGGTCATTGCACTGTCCTCTCTCTCGATCTTCCCTTGCGGTCCCCACCCTCTTGGAGTGGGAGTCTCAAATCCCCCAGCGGGAGCGGGCGTTGGCGATCGCCGTCGCGATCCTGAGGCGGGCCATGGTCGGCGAGTCGGGGACGGGCCCCAAGGGCGGCAAGGCGTCCTCCTCGGCGCTGTCCTGGTCGCCTTGGTCAACCGGGTACGGCACTGGTCCGCCCAGGAAACTCGTCCAGTCCGGCGGCAGGTACTCCGGCTCACTCGTCGGCATCGTGCACTACCGGGCATTCGCCGTCCGCGATGTGCTGCGCCCGCCTACGCGCCAAGTTCCGCGCGATCGTGGGGAAATCCTCGGCCGGGTACTGCGCTTGCGCGAAGTCGAAGTACTGGCAGCCGGGGCACTGATCAGCGTTTGGGGCGGGCGTGTCCGGTCTCCGCCGAGCGATCTCACGAAGCGACACGCGCCACCGCCTTGCAGATGAGTTCGTGCGCCAGGCGGCGAAGTTCGATCTCGCGCAGCACCGACTGATCCGGAAGCTGGGGCGACTCCGCGAACGCGTGGTCGATCTTGTCGAAGGACGCGCACACGGCGCACCTCGGCCGGCTGTCAGGCGGCGCCACTGGTCACGTCCTCCCACCCCAGCGGGGCGTACTTGAAGGGGTCCGGGGGACGCCGGTCGTCGTCCGCCTTGGCCTCGCGGTAGTCGGCGCGGCAAGCGGCGATCAAGGCCGGGCTGGCGCCCTTGCCGGGCGGTCGCCTGTGTCGATCGGCCTCGTGGTCCTCGCGTGTCATCGTCACCGCTCTCCGACTCCGATTCCGTGGTCCTCCGACTGTCAGCAGGCTGATCGTGCCCCGACCTTGTGAGCCATTGCGACGGCGTGAGGGCGTCACTCCGGAGTCGTGGCAAGACGTCACTTCGGCGTCGTTGGGCGACGTTTGGGCCTATCGTCTAGCCATGACTACGCCGAATGAGACCCTTCGGGCCGTACGCCTCGGGCTCCGTCTCAGTCAGGACGAGTTCGCGAAGCGGCTGCGGGCGGTCGGGGACGACCAAGGGGAGCCGAACGACGCCAGCAAGCGCCTTGTTCAGCGCTGGGAGTCGGGAGAGGTGCGGTATCCCCGCCCGGTGTACGTTCGAGCCCTTGAAGCTGTCACCAAGATTCCCGTTGACCGCCTCGGCTTCGACTCGCCACAGTTGCCGCCAAGGGTCAGCGTGGACGGTACGGGAGGGCACGACGTGACCAGTGATGAACCGGGCGTGCCCGTGCAGGCCGCGCCCACTCCTACCGGTGAGGACTACTCGGGGGTATGGGTCAGCCACTACGAGTTCTACAGCAGCAGTCGGGAGAACACGTTCACCGGCCTGCATCACGTCGTGCTGTCCCAGAGCGGGAACCGGATCACGGGGCGATCCCTGCCCGGTGCGTCGTCCAACCCTGACTCGCCACTGTCATTCGATCTCACTGTTGATCGGAACGTCGTGACGGGTTCCTGGGTGGAACAGACCGCGCAGGACGGCTACTACCAGGGGGCCAGGTACCACGGCGCCATTCAGTTGCTGGTCGACCCGACCGGCCGCCGCATGGCCGGCAAGTGGGTTGGCTTCGGCAAGGACTTCGACGTCAACTCCGGGCCGTGGGAACTGCGCCTGCTGGACAAGTCCACGGCGGACGACGTCCTGAGCCGCTACAGCGTGCCGCCGGAGGCGTAGCCCGCCTCACAGTGCAGACGGGGAAGAGTGCTCGCATCTGACCTCACCCGATAAGGGATGGGACGGTGCGGGGACTCTTCTCAGGAGCGCTGGGGACAGCCGTAACGCCCAGCCTTGCTGCCGAGGCGCGACTTCGCCTCCTCCTCCAACTGCTCGGCCTTGTCCCGGAACTTGTCGCCGATACCCATGGCTGTGCCCCATTCGGTTGGATTTCGGGTTCTCCAACCAGGCTTGCGCGCACCTTCTCCGCCTGCACTTCGGGCAAGTTGCCGCAGGGCGTCACGATCGACAGGCCCCGGATCGCCCGACCCGTACGGTGTGAGGTGTAGGAGACTGCTGACCGCAGACAGTCACCGGACCGGTGGCCGCACCCGCGGCCCCGGCGGAGCAGAAGGAGCGGCATGTCCGTCGTCAAGATCAACGTACTGACGGTTCCCGCCGAGCAGCGGGAGGTCCTGGAGCAGCGCTTCGCCTCCCGCGCCGGCGCGGTGGAGAACTCGGACGGCTTCGAGTGGTTCGAGCTCCTCCGCCCCGTCGAGGGCACCGACCAGTACCTCGTCTACACCCGCTGGCGCAGCGAGGAGGACTTCAAGGCGTGGATGGAGGGCCCCATGCAGGCCGCCCACCGCCCCGCCGCCCCGGAGGGCGAGGCCCCCAAGCGCCCCGCCGCCTCCGGCTCCACCCTCTGGTCCTTCGAGGTCGTCCAGTCCGCCGGCCCCAAGGCCTGACGCCTCACCGAGTGACCGACGCGCCCCGGGGCTTCCGAGCCCCGGGGCGCTCTGGGTGGCCCGTCCTGTCGTCGGCGGGTCGGGCGGAGCTTGCGGCGGGCGTGGGAGGGCAGCCGCGCGTGAGGGTTATAGGTGTTCGGGGCCGTAGAGGGCGGATCGTGTGCCTGTTGTGAGGGCCCAGTAGCGGTCGCCGTAGGACCAGTGCCACCACTCGGTGGGGTAGTTGACGAGGCCGGCGCGGGTGAGGGTGTGGCTGAGGAGTTGCCGGTTGGTGCGGGCTCCGGGGGAGAGGTCGGCGGCGTCGGTGTAGCAGGCGCCGGCGCTTTCCTCCGGGGTGGCGTTGACCCGGGTGCCGAGGTCGAGTTCGTGGCCGTCGGCGTCGGCCAGGGTGAGGTCGACGGCGGCGCCGGCGCTGTGTGGTGCGATCTCGGGCGGGGAGACGTAGCGGCTCGCGGCCGAGCGGAGCTGCGCGGCCGGCCAGTTGGGGTGTGCGGCGCGCAACTCGGCGGCGTAGTCGTCGAAGTAGCGGCGCTGGAGGGCCGGCGGGCGGTAGCCCTCGACGAAGAGCAGCCGCAGGCCGTCCGGGAGGTGCGATTGGGCGTCGAGGAGCCGGTCGAGCACGCGGGACCGCAGGTGGGCGAACGCCCCGGTGTCGTCGTGCTTGCGGTCGTCCAGCAGGAGTTCGTGCTCGCGTACGTCCAGGAGGCGGTCGCCGCAGTCCTGGACGGGGACGGCGGCCACCTGCGGGTCGGACATGAGGATGATCTCGGTCAACAGGGTCTCCTGGGGAGGAGGGAGCGGCGGTGTGGGCCCGACGGCAGGTGCGGCGTCCGCCGCCGCCCCGGGGGTCGGGGCGGTGGCGGACGGGTGGTCAGACGAGGGCGGCCTCGACCAGGTCGGCGGCCCTGGCCGCGCTGCCGCCGGCGCGGACCTCGCGGCTGAGCTCGGCCAGCCGGGCGGTCACCGCCGGGTCGCCGGTCAGCTCCAGTACGGCGGAGCGCAGCGCCTCCGGGGTGGCCTGGGGGGTGTCCAGCCGGCGGGCGACGCCGAGTTCGACCAGCCGGTCCGCGTTGTCGAACTGGTCGGCGGCCTGCGGTACCGCGACCATCGGCAGCCCGCAGTACAGGCCCTCGCTGCACCCGCCCATTCCGGCGTGGGTCACGAACGCGTCGGCCTGCTGGAGCACGGCGAACTGCGGCACCCACTGGTGCACTTCGATGTTGGCCGGGATCGTACCCAGTTCGGCCGGGTCGGTTGCCTGGCCGACCTGGAGCACGACGTGCCAGTCGGGCAGGTCGCCGAAGGCCTCCAGGCACGCGCGGTAGAAGTCGGGCTGGTGGGTGAAGGTGGAGCCGAGCGAGACCAGCAGCACCTTCTGCGCCCCCTCCGGACGGGTCCAACCGCCCTGGTGCTCGCGGGCGCCGAGGCAGGGCCCGGCGAAGGAGAAGATCTGGGGATCGACCAGCTCGATCTCGGGCTGGAGCACCCGCGGGATGAGCGCCAGCCCGCGATCCGGGCGCAGCATGTACCCGAACGGTTCGCCCGCCGGCACGCCGTTGTCGGCGAGCCACTGCGCGAACCGCTCCGGGATCTTCTCCGCCTCCAAGGCCTCCCGTGCCATCTCGAAGCGCGCCAGGTGGGAGTCCTCCCGGATGATCATGGACCGCGAGATCAGCATGGACGGCACGCCCCAGCCGTCGGCCAGCGCCCGGCCCGCGTACGCCATGAAGTCGTACAGGACGAGGTCGGGCCGGTCGTCGTGGAAGGCCTCGCGCAGTCGCGGCAGCATCGCCTGCGCCTCCTCGAAGATCATGGTGTGCACACCGGCCCCGATGTTGGGGTCGACCCCGCCCTTGGCGATCGGCAGGGTCGTGTCGTGGGGCACGAGTCGGGCGCCGGTGGATTCGATCTGCCCGGCGAACGACGGGTCGTTGACATAGCTGACCCGGTGGCCGCGGGCGACCAGCTCCCGCATCACCTCCAGGCTGGGGTTGACGTGGCCGTGCGCCGGGATGTTCACCATGGCGATGTGTGCTGGTCGGGACATGTCAGGCCCTCTCCTCGTATGTCGTTAGGTGTCCTGCGTTCGGCTGGCTGACTTGACGTCAACTCGCCTGTCAGCACAGTACGTAACGTTTTCCATCGCCGCTGTGACGGGGGATACGGTTCGGCCGAAGATTGGTGGGTCCGGCGGCAGACGCTGCGCGACCTCGCGGACGGCGCGTGACGACGCGGCGCGGAGCCGCCGTCTCGCAGGACGGCTGGATCTCGGGATCCAGGGCCTGTTGCGAAAGTGTTGGCCGGCACTGGTTGTCAGGGTCCGGGCATGGCGCGTTTGGAGATCGAGATATCTGTCCCGGAGAGTCATGTCGAGAAGGTGATCGATGCTCTCCAGGCGGCCGGCGCGGGGCGGGTGGGCGACTACGCCCGGTGCGCCAGCCTCTGGCGGGTCACGGGGACATGGAAGCCCTTGCCTGGTTCTCGGCCCTACGACGGTGAAGTGGGCGATACGAGCCGGGCGAGGAGAGCAGGGTCGAATCCGTTTGCGATGCCGAGCGGGCTGAGGCTGTGCTGCGAGCGGTGCGCGCGGCTCATCCGTATGAGGAACCGGTCATCCACTTCCTGCCTTTGTGCGAGCCGGGCCTCGAACGATGACCGAGCCAGTCATGGCCACTCGTCGATGGCCACGACCGGCGTGGTTACTTCGGGGCGGACGGCGAGCTTGCTGTATGGAGTCGCGACGGCTCGGTGCCGCAGGTCGGCACGCACGACACTCCTACTCGCATCCAGTGGTTGCTGGGGGTGCCGTCAGAGGATCCCTGGCTGCGCGTGCGGCGCGCCGTGCTCAAGGTAGGCGGTCTCGCCCTGTGTTCGGGCGGCGTATGCGGCGTGGACTCGGCGGGCGAGCCGGGGGATGAGGAGCGCGTCGAGTTGGTCGACGTGGTGAAAGGAGTGCTCGCCGATCTCGACCTGGTCGACGGTGATGCGGTCGAGTTCGGCGGCCGGGAGAATCCCTCCGTCGAAGACGAAGAGGAGCTTGTCGCCCTCGGCGGGGTGGGGTGCCCAGTCGGCGACGAGCAGACGGCCGACGGGCGGGGTGATGCCGAGCTCTTCCGCGACCTCCCGGGCCGCGCCCTCGCTCGGGGTCTCGCCCGCGTGCAGGTAGCCGCCTGGGATTTCCCAACCAGGCTTGTAGGTCGGCTTCACGAGGAGGATGCGGTTCTCCTCGTCGAAGAACAGCACACCGGCTGCGGTGCGCGGCTGGGCCAGGGCTTCGTGCGGGGAGTCGGTCACGGCGAGACTGTAGTCGCCGTGACGGAATCCCCAGGGGGCTGCATCCGAGGCGTGCCCAATTCCGTTCTCCGGCTGCCTTGATCGACCCGGCGGCCCTACGCTGATGGCATGGCTGTGGATCCCGCTCTGCCCGTAGGCCGGCGCATCCAGTACTACCGGGAGCGCGCCGGGAAGTCCCGTCCGGTGTTGGCCGCGCTGACGCGGGAAGGCCCACCGCCACCAGGCGACGGGTCACCTCGGCGGGAGTAATCCCCCGGCAGCCCCCCACCCAACCGCGCTCGGACCACAACTCCACAGAGGGCAAAGAATGCGCAAAGCCCACGCAGAACCCCAGTTCATGAAGGGTCCGACCCGGGCGTGCAGGGGCTGACCGTCCACCCTGCTGACCCTGGCCGGCGGACTCGAGTCCGACCCGGGCGTGCAGGGGCTGACCGTCGACCACCGCCTGGCCGCAGGCGGGGTCGCGGTCCGACCCGGGCGTGCAGGGGCTGACCTCGCTGGGATGGGAGGTGGGCATATGGGCGAGTGTCCGACCCGGGCGTGCAGGGGCTGACCGGCGGTCTTCCACGTCGAGTACAAGCTCGGCACGTCCGACCCGGGCGTGCAGGGGCTGACCGGCCGCCATGTCGGCGCCGTCCTCGTAGATGCCGTCCGACCCGGGCGTGCAGGGGCTGACCGGTGCTGGCAGCCCTGGACACCGTCGCCGGGGAGTCCGACCCGGGCGTGCAGGGGCTGACCGCTGCGGGGCGGCGAGGTCGGCGGGGTCCAGGTGTCCGACCCGGGTGTGCAGGGGCTGACCGCCGACCGGCAGCCGGACCAGGCACGGCAGGGTGTCCGACCCGGGCGTGCAGGGGCTGACCGGAGCTGTTCCGGGAGCTGCACGAGGACGGCCGGTCCGACCCGGGCGTGCAGGGGCTGACCGTCGGTGGGCAGGGCCAGCGCCTCGTCGAGCGCGTCCGACCCGGGCGTGCAGGGGCTGACCTCGGGGACGGCCCGCTCGGGGACGACCACCGGCGTCCGACCCGGGCGTGCAGGGGCTGACCTCGGGGACGGCCCGCTCGGGGACGACCACCGGCGTCCGACCCGGGCGTGCAGGGGCTGACCGCTCGCGGTCGAGCTGAACCCCCAGCACAAGATGTCCGACCCGGGCGTGCAGGGGCTGACCGGGAGCGATCGTGCGCGCTATCACGGGTACCGAGTCCGACCCGGGTGCGCAGGGGCTGACCAGTCGTCAAGGCCGTCTGGAGCATAAGAGACGGGTCCGACCCGGGCGCGCAGGGGCTGACTGGCCCAACTTCCTCCGGCAGCACGCGAAAAGGAGGCCTGCGCCGAAGTGCTGACCCCTTCTCCCGGGGTGATGGTACCCGCAGGTTCGCCCGCTACTTGCCGCTCTTGCCCTTGCCGCCCTCAGCCCCCTTCGTGGCCCTCTTCTTCCCGGACTTCTCCGGAGCTTCGCCGCCGCCCTGGCCGTGGCCTTCCAGGGCCCGCAGCCGGTCGCCCCGAACCGCACGACCCGGTACGTCCTGCGCTAGCTCTACTGCGCCGAGTCGCAGCTGATGCGGGACGGGCCCGGACTGCTCCTGGGGCTCTCCGTTCGACCGAGCGTGCCCGCTACCGGGGGCGCCAGTCTCCTTGTCCGTGGCGGCGACGATACGGGGCGGCTTCGGGAGGAGTTCACCTTGGCCGTTGCCGGGCCGCAGGGTGGTGATGCGGGGCCGGTCGCCGTGGACATGGGGGACGCCGCATGCCCGGAGGTAGTGGGCGAACTGCCAGTTGCGGCAGGTGCGGAAGAGCGGGTCGTCGGCGTGGGGGTCGTCGGCGGGGATGTCGGCGTCGGTGAAGGGGATGGGGCGGACGCCGTCAAGGTGGACGGTGAGGTCCTGGACGGTGAGGTCTTGGGTGTGGCCGGGGGCTGCTTCGAGGGCGAGGTGGGGGTTGTCGGCCCAGCGGTAGGGGCCGGCGGTGACGCCGCACAGGTACCAGGCGAGGGCGTGTGGGAACTCGTTGAGTTCGACGGTGGCGTGGCGGGTGGTCTCGTCAATGAGGCGCCTGCAGCGGCCGTGGAGAGCGACGGCACAGTGTCGGCTGAGGTCGATGCCGGTGACGTACTTGAGCTACAGGTGCCGATACCGACGCCCTCCCGCCTCGATGGCCATGGATGGCAACTTACTTATCCTGTCTACTAGTTGAACAAATCTAGCGCTTATATTTTATACTCATAATTGTTAGTGGCCTAACCGCCGTCCCGCTCCCGACAGGCGTCGGTTGCTGCGGTCTGTCGACGACAGCCTGCATAGCGGTCATGCAGTCGAAGGCGATGGTGTTCGAGGCCCGGCTCGCTCCCGACCGAACAGTTGGAAGGCCTGGTTATAAGCGCCCCGGCGGTGGTGTCGCAAGCCTCACCGCCGGGGCTCTGCCGCCCTTGCCTCGCACGACTGCTTTCCGTCCGGAGGGCGCTCGATACCGGTACATGCAAGCAGGGCGAGGGACCCGGAATGGCCGGTCCCCTCGCCCTGCGGTTGCTACGTCAGCTCACCTTGGTGATGGTTGACGCGTTACGGGGTACGTTCGGGTTGCAGGGTCCACTGCTGGTTGGCCTGCACGCCGGGGCAGGTCCAGATGCCGAGGCGGGTGCCCTGGTCGGTGGCCCAGCCGGGAAGTTCGAGGCACTGGCCGCCGGGGTTGTTGGCGGGGTCGACGGTTGCCGGCAGGTAGATGCGGCCGTCGGGGCGCATGCTCCACTTCTGGCCGGTGTTGCCGGTACAGGTGGTGAGGATGACACGGGTGCCGTTGCCGAGTGCGTTGTCCTTGGTGGACAGGCACCAGCTGCCGGCGCGGATGGTGCCGTCCGTGGCGAAGCTGAACCGCTGGTTGGCGGTCTGCCAGCAGCTGTAGATGGCAACTTCGGCGCCGTCTCGGGGACCGCCTTCGGCATCCATGCACTGCCAGTTCACGGCGTTGGGGTGGACGGAGACGCTGGCGTCGGCGTAGCCGAGGAACTGCCAGTTGTCGAAGCCGTCGACCTTGTTCTTGGCACCGGTGCTGCTCTTGCCGGGGAACACGGTGATGGCGTTGCTGTTGTTGATGGCCCAGAGGTCGGGGTAGCCGTCGTTGTTGAGGTCCGCGGCGCCTATCTTCGGCTGGGCTGCGGCGGTCCAGTTGGCGCCGGTCAGGATGGGAGTGCCGGCGTCGGGCTTGGTGAGGGCGGAGTAGTCGACGGTGCCGTCGGCGTTGAAGCCGAGGGGGTAGGCGTAGATGTCGCCGCTAAGGCGGTTGCGTGCCCAGAGCGTGGTCTGGTTCGTGGTCGCCTTGGTGGCGGGGTTGGTCGTGGGCCCGTTGGCGGCGCCGGGGTTGATAAGTTCGAGGTCGTTCCAGCTGCCGGAGAGGGTGGGGATGAGGGTGGTGCTGCTGAGGAGGTTGCCGACGGGGTTGAAGACGTAGAGGTTGTTGTTCTCCAGCGTCATGATGGACGTCTGAGTGGTGAAGACCGTCTTCGTCGGGTCGCCCGCCTTGGGGCCGACGGCCTCGCCCTTGGGTGTGCCGAACGCGATCACCTGGGAGACGTTGCTCCAGTCACCGCTGTTGTATCCGTCGCACGGCGTGGTGGTGCCGTAGACCTTGCAGGTGGTGGGGCGGCTGGGCGCCAGGGGTTGGCTCTGGTCGAAGCGTCCGGTGCCGTCGTTGGGGATGACGTAGAGGATCTTCTTGAGCTCGGCCGCGGCGCCCGTGTAGTGGACGACGAGCTGGTCGACGGGCAGTCCGGCGGTGAGGGCGCCGTGGTGGCTGATCTGGTAGTCGGCCCAGGTGGCCCCGTACTTGAGGTTGCCGGGTGCCGCGGCGGCGGGCGCGACCAGGGAGTTCGTCGGGTCGGCGGTGCCGCCGATGATCCGCAGGTCGCCGTTCTTGTCGGCGAGGACGATGTCCGGCTGCTGGTCGTTGGTGACGTCACCGAACAGCGGCTGGGTACCGGGCTTCCAGGGCACGTAGAAGTTGTAGAGGGCCGGCTGGCTGTAGTTGCCGGCGTTGTCCATGGCCCACGCGTAGAGGGTGTTGGTGCCCCACTGACGCGGCTGGTAGTCGTAGGGCTGTCCCGGCGAGAGCGTGCCGCTCTGGCCGCACTTCCAGCCGACGACCGGGGTCGGGTCGGTGCTCACCCGCACGCAGGCGACGCCCGAGGCCTGCAGACCCGCGCCCGGGGCCGGGTCCTCCGCGTTGATCGCGAACCTGCCCCAGTCGTTCATGTACTTGGCCGGGGTGGGGTTCGGGGTGCCGGACGGCGGGAAGTCGGTGGAGCTGATACTGACGCGCGGGTTGGTCCGGTCGACGCGGAAGTAGCACCAGGCGCTTTCGGGTGAGCTGAGAGTGCCGTCACCGGACTGGGCGTACCAGCCGTACTGGTGGCCGTCGCTGAGCGAACCGGGCGTGACGGACTCGGCGGGGTCGTTGTAGCTGCGGCCCCACCGTCCGTCGGTGAAGGAGAAGTTGCCGTCGTTGTCGTCCCACATGCGGTAGCTGGTGTACAGGGACTGGCCGGCAGGGGAGTAGCTGTTGGCGGTCAGGTAGATGTTCTGGTTGCTGCCGATCCAGCCGGGGTTGTCCCAGGGGTGGGCGCCGCCGGTGGTGCACTCGGCGGTGCTGTTGTTCCAGGCGAAGCCGGGGGCGGGGCTGGTGCGCGGGTACCAGACGGTCGGGGTGATGTCGTAGGTGGTGGTGATGTACGGGTTGTTGGCGATGTAGTGCCGGAAACTCTTGTCGTACTCGTTGTTCATCGGGGCGATGGCGGCGGTCCACCAGGGCCACTGGCCGGCGATCGCCTGCTTCATCATGTCGGTGACGTCGACGGCCAGCGGGCCGGTGCCGGTGATCCACTGGCCGTTGACCGTCGGGCAGTTCTCCATGACGACGGTCTTGCTGTCCCCGCAGGGCTGGTCGTTCCAGCTGGTGTGCTCGTGGATGGGCTTGGGAGCCGAGTACACCACGAGCGGGGTGTTGGTGCTGGGGCTGGAGGCGCCGGTGACCTGGAAGTTGAGGGTGGAGTTGAAGATGGTCGGCGGGCTCTCGGCGCCGCCGGGCTTGGTGTAGAGCGCCGGGTTGATGCCGAATTGGAAGTAGGCGCGCTGGCGGCCAAGGTCACCGCAGTCCAGGCTCGGGTCGCTGCTGTGGTAGCCGCAGTAGCCGGTGGCCAGGTTGCTCTTCTTGTTGAAGTTCTCCGCCGTCTTGTGGTTCTCCTGGACCTCCACGGCTCCCTGGACCGAGCTCGTCGCCACGAGCGACGGATCGAGGTACCACGGGCCGGTGCCGGAGCCGAGCGCGTCCTGGTTCGGCGTCAGTTCGATGGCCGAGGAGGTGACCTTGGTGGAGATCGCGGCCACGTTCGCCCCGTCGCCCGGCACCTCAGCCGACGAGCGAATGCCGGTTGCGGGTGCTGGGTCTGCTGCGGGCGCAGCTGCCGTCCTCAAGGCGGACTTCACGGCCTTGGATGCGGCAGCGGGGGCCGCCGCGGGCGTGGAGGAATCCCACTGCAGGGGTGAGGGCGAGCGGAAACGCAGGTCGCCCTTGTTGTCCTTGACGTCGATGCGGCCCTGGTCGTCGGAGGTGACCGTCAGGCCCTTGGCGGTGATCGGAAAGCGCAGGGTCTTCAGTGCGGGGTTGACGGCGGCCTCGGGCGTGCGGACCACGATCACGTCGCGCCAGCCGCCGATGGGCAGTGCGGTCAGCTGGAGGTCGACGCCGGGAAGCACGTTCGCGTAGGTAGCCGTGTCCTTGTCCAGAGCGGGCTTGGGCAGCGCGAACGGTGCGCCGACGGACAGTTGCTTTCCGTCGGCGGTCGTAACAGTGGCCATCGGGCCGTTTCCGCCACCGGACAGCGTCAGCGGCGTGCTCGCGACGGCGGGGCTTACGGTGCCGTCGGAGTTCTGGCGGAGGGTGGAGTCGAGGTCGGCCCAGCCGTTGTCCCGCTTCACGCGGACCGGTTGGGCATTGTCAGTGGTTGTCAGCTTGCCGTCCGGGTTGGCGACGGTCTTCGACGCCACGTCGGTCAGAGCGTCGATGACGACCGGCTTGCCCGTGGACTTGGCCTTGGCGACGGAGTCCAGCACCGCCTGCTGCAGAGGTGTACGAGGCGGGGCGGGTGTAGGCGGAACAAGTGGGGCCCACCCGCCGACCGGGCCGTGGGTGGGTGTGGCGGCGGGCTCGGCGGCCAGGGCGCTCGGCGCAGCGAGCAGACCGAGGCTCAGAATGCAACCGGTTCCGAGCGCGGTCAGGCGAGTGGCGCGTTTGCGTATCGGCAGTGGCAGTGGCAGTGGCGGTGGCGTGCTCGTGATTGTCCGTGACGTGGTGGACATGGATCTTCGGTGAGTCCCTCCCGGTCGGCAGACACTGCCGTGTGTCTGCGTTCGGATGGGAACGATGTGGCCTGACCTGCGTATACGTCAAACCCACCACCGACTTGTGCCGACATGTCTGATTTCGCGCCAGATTGTGAGATCAAGACTTCATAAACATCTCATGCACGACGCTGGACGGCCATCCCAGTGTCCAAGGCTTCACATATCGTCACATCGATCATGGCCCTGCTATGCCAATTTGATGCCATGTCGATAATTATGAGGAGATGTGACGATGCTTTGGCCTGCCCGGAAACGGGCTGGAAGACCACCAGGCAACCGGTGGCGGTCGCCTGCTGTGGCGGCGATGGTCGCCCTGACAATGACCGGGATAACCGCGCCGCCCGCTGTGGCGTGGACCTACCCCGCGCCGAAGGGGAAGATCTGGACGCCCCCGCACACACCGCTGGGTGACTCGACCGTCTCGGTCGCGGGGCAGGACGTCAAGCCGACGGCGTCCAAGCCCTCTGCCAAGGTTCCCGTCTGGAAGCCTGAGCCGACGGCGCCGCTGGTGACCGGCACCGCGACCGTGGCACTGGGGGCCGACAGCCCTGAGGCGCAGGCCGCGCGCGCCGCCACCGGCGGCGCATCGCCCGCCTCCGGGGGCGCGACCGGCGCGAAGGCAGGAGCACTGGCCGTCCAGGTCGCCCCCGGCACCGGCACAGGCGAAAGCGCGCACACGGTCACGGTTCAGGTGACCGGACCGGACACGGGCAAGGCGGCCGGCGTCACCGGCCCGCTCGTCGCCCTGAGCGACGCCGAAGCGCCCGCCAGCGGCGAAGGCCGTGTCGCGAGCGTCACCCTGGACCTGAAGGCGCTGCAGGCGGCCGGGTGGTCCGACCGGGCCCACCTCGTCGCTCTGCCGGCCTGCGCGCTGACCACGCCGGACCTGCCCGAGTGTCGCACCCAGGCGCCGGTTGAGGCGAAGGCCGACGGGCAGGGCAAGATCACCGCCGATGTCACGCTGCCCCCCAGGGCAGCTCCCCAGCAGGGGCAGAACGGAGCCGTGAAGGCCTCGTTCAGCACGACGGGGGCGCTCGCGCAGTCGGTGGCCGCCGCCGACACGAGTGGAAGCGGCGGTTCGGTGGTGCTCGCCGCGGCGCCGTCTCCCTCCGGTGCCATGGGCAATTACACCGCGACGTCCCTGTCACCGTCGTCGGCCTGGTCCGCCGGGTCCAACACGGGCAGCTTCACGTACGGCTACCCGATCCAGGTTCCGCCCGCGCTCGGCGGTGCGGCTCCGACCGTGTCGCTGGGCTACAACTCGGCGGACGTGGACGGCAAGACCTCCTCGACCAACGCCCAGCCCTCGTGGATCGGTGACGGCTGGGGCTACGAGCCCGGCTTCGTCGAACGCTCCTACCGCAGTTGCGACAAGGCCGGCATCACGGGCTCGGGCGACGAGTGCTGGGGCGGGCAGAACGCCACGATTTCCCTCGGCGGCCATTCGGGCAAGATCGTGCGCGACGACGCCACCGGCACCTGGCATCTGGAGGGCGACGACGGCTCCAAGGTCGAGCAGCTCACCGGGGCTTCGAAGGCCGCGGGCGATGTCGACTACCAGGGTATGGAGTACTGGCGGATCACCACGTCCGACGGTGTCCAGTACTACTTCGGCCTCAACCACCTGCCCGGTGGCGACGGCTCGGATCCGGCCGCGAACTCCGTCCTCACGGTGCCGGTGTACTCGCCGAACAGCGGCGACCCCTGCTACAACTCCGGTAGCGGGAAGAACTCATGGTGCCAGATGGCCTGGCGCTGGCAGCTCGACTACGTGGTCGACCCGCACGGAAACCTGACCACGTACAAGTACGCGGCCGAGGCCAACAAGTACAAGCGCGGCCGCGTCCAGAGCGGCGGCAACGGCACCCTCGCCGACTACCAGCGGGCTGGCTACCTCAAGGAGATCGCCTACGGCCAGCGCCTGGACGAGCAGAAGGCCGCCAAGGGAAGCACCAAACCGGCGGCGAAGGTCCTCTTCACCACCGCCGAACGCTGCATGCCCGACGCCACGAACGACTGCTCCGAGGGCAAGCGTGCTTCCAACACCAACGCGTGGCCGGATACGCCGGTCGACCAGATCTGCACCGACACCAGCTGTGTCAACTCCGCACCGACGTTCTTCACCACCAAGCGCCTGACCACGATCAGCACCCAGGTCCTGGTCAACTCCGCCTACCGCACCGTCGACACCTGGAACCTCAGCCAGGAGCTCGCCGACCCCAAGGACGGCACCAAGCGCCTCCTGCAGCTCGACTCGATCCAGCGTGTCCCGAGCAACGGACAGGCCGAGATCAAGGACCTGCCGCCAGTCCGGTTCCAGTACCAGATGCGGGCCAACCGCGTCGACGGCCTCGTCCCCGCCTCGCCGATGTTCATGCGCCCGCGCATCCAGAACATCACGACCGAGATGGGCGGCAGCATCGACGTCATCTACAACGAACCCGAGTGCTCCCGGGTCAACAAGCACATGCCGTCCTCCGAGGACAGCAACACGATGGCCTGCATACCCGTCAAGTGGTACCCGGACTTCTGGTCCTCCAAGGACCCGGTCAACGACTGGTTCGACAAGCCCCTCGTCAAAACCATCGTCGAGCAGGACCTCGTCAGCACCCCCAACATCGGCAAGACCACCGAGTACACCTACAACGGCGGCGCGGCCTGGCACCGCAACGACGCCGAGTTCACCGACCCCAAGACCCGCACCTGGGACAACTTCCGCGGCTACCAGTCGGTGACCACCACCACCGGAAGCGGTAACTCCAGCGAGGCCCCCAAGACCCAGCAGAAGGTCACCTACCTGCGGGGCATGAACGACGACTACCTCGCCAACGGCACGACCCAACGCAGCGTCCAGGTCCCCAGCCCGCTCGGCGGCACCGTCACCGACAGCGCCCAGCTGTCCGGCCGCGTCGTCGCCACCGAGGTCTACGACCAGGCCGGCGGCACGGTCACAGCGGTGTCCGGCAGCACCTACAACGGGCAGACGGTCTCCGCGACCCACGCCCAGAGTGCGGGCGCGCCGAAGGTCTACGCCTGGCGTCCTGACTCCGAGACCACCGCGATCACCAAGGCCAAGCTCGCCGACGGCAGCTGGCGCACCACAACGGTGGTCGCGACCACGGAACCGGCCAACGGCAACCGTGTCGTCAAGGTCGACGACAAGGGCGACGGCACCGCCGCCACCCCGGAAACCTGCGCCGTCACCAGCTACGCGGCCAGCGACAACCCGCAGCTGCTCACGCTCGTCTCGGAGAAGACCGCCTTCCAGGGATCCTGCACAGGAAAAGCCACCCCGGCCAACACCCTGTCCAGCGGCCGCACGCTCTACGACGGCAAGCCCTTCGGGAAAGCTGGCGCGGCCGGCGACCCGACGAGCAACCAGGTCCTCGACCGCTTCGACCAGGCAGGCAACGCCGTCTACGCCCACGCCGGCAGCGCGACGTTCGACGCCTACGGTCGGAGCCTGACAACGGCGACCACCGACGGCTCCACCTACAACAACGCTGGCGCGCAGCTGAGCGGCCCGTCGGTCACCCCCACGGTGACCAGGAGCACATTCACCCCGGCCACCGGTGCCCTGCCGACCCAGATGCAGACCACCGGACCCATGGGCGCCGACTGGACCACCACCACCACGCTGGACCCGGCCCGCGAATCGGCGCTGACCAGCACCGACGCCAACGGCCGCGTCATCACCGCTCAGTACGACGCCGTCGGCCGGCTCACTGCCGTCTGGGCACCGGACCGCCCGACCGACAAGCTCCCGAGCAAACAATTCACCTACTCGCTCAGGGGCACCGCAGGGCCGTCCACGGTCAAAACCGAGTCGCTCAATGACGACGCGGCCACGTACACGGTGAATATCGACGTCTACGACGGCCTAGGCCGCCCGCGTCAGAGCCAGCGCACCAGCGACGCCCGGCCGACCGGGCGCCTCATCACCGATACCGTCTACGACACGCACGGCTGGGTCATCAAGACCTCGGCACCGTACTACGAGAAGAGCTCCTTCCCCACCGAATCGGTCTTCGTCCCGGTGGGTGACGGCCAGATCCCAGGCCAGACCTGGAACACCTACGACGGCAACGGGCGTGTGGCACGGGCGGAGTTCCGCTCCTACGGCAACCTCCAGTGGGCCACTACCACCGCCTACCCCGGTGCGGACCGGGTCGACACCACCCCGCCGAGCGGCGGCACGCCGACCTCGACCGTGACCGACGCCCGGGGGCGCGCCACCGCCGTCTGGCAGTACCGCACACCAACCGCGACGGGCAACAGTGCCGACGCCGACGTCACCACTTACGCCTACACGCCGACAGGTCAGCCTGCCACCCGCACCGACAGCAGCGGCAACACCTGGACCAACTCCTACGACCTGCGTGGACGGCAGAACTCAGTGTCCACCCCGGACACCGGTGCCACCCAGGTTTTCTATGACGTCAACTCGCTGGTCGACCACACCATCGACGCCAAGGGAAACACGCTCGCCTATACCTACGACCTGCTCGGCCGCAAGACCGGCACGTTCAACGGCACCGTGGCGCCCGCGAACCAGCTGGCGGCATGGACCTACGACACCCTCGCCAAGGGCCAGCCCACCGCCTCCACCCGCTACGTCGGCGGCAGCGGAGGCGCCGCCTACACCACCGCCGTGACCGGCTACGACACCGCCTACCGGCCGCTCGGCACCTCCATCACCATCCCGTCCGTCGAAGGGGCACTCGCCGGCACCTACACCACCACCAACACCTACAGCCCGGTCCTCGGCACTGCCACCGGGACCGAAATCCCCGCAGCCGGCGGACTCCCAGCCGAATCGATCACCTACGCCCGGACCATCACCGGCCTGCTCTACGGATCCGCCAGCCTCGACCAGGCCATCGTCGCGCAGGTCGACTACGACGCCCTCGCACGCCCCGTGCGGACGACGGTCGGCGACTACGGCACACAGGTCGTCTCCACCCAGCAGTACGACTGGGCCACCGGACGGGTCATCAACAACTTCCTCGACCGCCAGGTCGGAACCGTCTCCGCCAACCAGACCAGCTACACCTACAATCCGTCCGGCCGGATCACCTCGGTCACCGACATCCAGGACGCGTCCGCAACCGACACCCAGTGCTTCACCTATGACCACCTGGGCCGGCTGACGGGCGCCTGGACCGACACCGCGGGCACCTCCACCACCGCCGACTGGACCGACTCCTCAGGCGCCGTCCACGGCACCGGCAGCTCCACCACCGTGCCCGGTGTCGGCGGATGCAACAACGCGAACGGCCCGGCCACCGTCAACCCCGGCGGACGGACCGTCGGCGGACCGGCACCCTACTGGAACACCTACACCTACGATGCGACCGGTAACCGCACCGGCCTCGTCCAGCACGACATCACCGGCAACAGCCTCAACGACACCACCACCACCCAGACCTTCGGAGCGGCCAAGAGCCGCAACACCCCCACCAACTCCCCCAACACCGGAAGCGGAACCGGAGGGCCCCACGCCCTGCTCAGCTCCACCACCAGCGGGCAGGCAGGCACCAAGGCCGTCAGCTACCAGTACGACGCCGCAGGGAACACCACCGCCATCACCGACACCAGCGGCACCACAACGCTCGCCTGGAACAGTGAAAGCAAACTGGCGTCCCTCAGTTCGACCGGGGCAGCCGGAACCACCAGCTACCTCTACGACGCGGACGGCAACCAGCTGATCCGCCGCAACCCCGGCAAGACCACCCTCAACCTGCCCACCGACGAGCTCACCCTCGACGCCGCCACCGGTACCCTGACCAACGTCCGCTCCATCGCCGCAGGAGGGAACCTCACCTACACCAGGGTCACCTCGGCCATCGGCGGCGGCAACGTCGTCATCCAGGCCGCCGACCCACACAACACCAACGGCGTCCAGATCGGAACCGACGCCAACCAGACTGTCACCCGCCGGCCCACCGACCCCTTCGGCAACCCCCGCGGCACCCAGCCCGATGCCGGCCAGTGGGCTGGCAGCAAGGGCTTCGTCGGCGGCACCAAAGACGACACCACCGGACTCACCAACCTCGGCGCCCGCCAATACGACCCCGTCCGCGGACGCTTCATCAACCCCGACCCCATCCTCGACCCGGCCAATCCCCAGCAGTGGAACGGCTACGCCTACAGCAACAACGACCCCATCAACGCCAGCGACCCCAGCGGACTGTTCCTCGGCATCGACTGCAAGTCCTGCGACGACGCCGTCAACAAGGCCAAGCAGGCGGCAAGCGGCGCCTGGCACGAAACCGTCAAGCAATACAACAAGTTGGCCGAGGGCGCCGCGCGACTCCTTGGCGACGACAAGACAGCAGACAACTTCAAGAACCAGCGGGAAAACCCGAACTCCCCGCTCAACCTCACCACCATCATCTCGGAAGTCGCTGGCCCCCTCGACGGACCGCAGACGCAAAGCAAGGCGTACCAGTGGGGCGTGTGGTGGGTCGACACCATGGGCCCGCCCCTGCCCATCATCACCCCGGGCGGCCTCGCGGCCGAGACGGCAGTTCACGGTGCGGAAGTAGTCGCTAAGCACCCCGGCGTGGTGAAGAAACTCATCAGCAAGATCGCTTCGAAGATCCGGCCGAAGGCCGGCGCGTGCAGCTTCGCGGCGTCGACGCAGGTCCTCATGGCCGACGGCAGCACCCGGGACATCATCGACATCAAACCGGGTGACCAAGTCCAGGCGGCCGACCCACAGACCGGTGAAGACAACGGCCACACCGTCACCGCCACGTGGAAGCACGACGACACCGACCTCATCGACGTCACCATCCGGTCGGACGACGGCGAAGAGACCATACACACCACCTCCGAGCACCCCTTCTGGGACACCACCGCTCAGATGTGGATCCCTGCGGCTGACCTCCAGCCCGGCCACACCCTCAAAACAGAAAACGGGCAGGACGCCACCGTCAGGGCCGTCCACGAGATCACCGGCCAGCAGGCCATGTACAACCTCACCGTCGCGGACCTCCACACGTACTACGTGGTCGCGGGCGCCATATCGGTTCTCGTGCACAATGTGTGCAAGGACGAGACGGGGCTGGCACTAGCCGAACGGGCAGCTGGCCACTTTCCGAAGCCCGGAGGCGCAACTGGCGCAATGTATGTGGAGGGGCGCGGGTGGTATGAAACTCCGCTTTCGTCCGGCCTCGACAACATCCACCCGGAGGTGGATGGTAACTTTGCCCCCGGAACCAAGCGGGGCTACAGGCACCACCTAGAGGCGCAGGTTGCGTCGCTTATGCGGCAAGATTTGAGCATTAAAAATGCAACCCTATACATTCATTTCTGGAACAAGGAAACTGAACGAGAGGTCTGCTGGGCTTGCGACACAAGCCTGAGGGACATGCTTCCAGAAAATTCTGAATTGACGGTTATTTTCAGACGAGAAGACGGAACCGTCAGCCGAGAGTCGAAATACAAGGGTAACGCGCGCTAGGGCCAGAAAAACACACGGCCGGACCCGCCTAACGCGGGTCCGGCCTGCCATCTATAGGGCGACTCTAAGAATTCCTCCGCCAATCAACCCCTGGAATATCTTCAAGCCCCGACAGTGTGGAGGATTCAAAAGCACCTACCTCCACATCCCATCCTGGCTGACCAGGGACCGACTTGGCCACCATCGCAACAAAACCTTCCCCCATAAAAATTCGGTAGCCCGGCTCCGGCCAATTCCACTCGCCAAATCCGACTTCCCTCATGGGGGCAAGAATTTCGCGCAAAACATCTTCAGTCACAGATAGCGCATGCGTCCCAAAGGTCGCACCATAGACAGCTTCCCTTATCGTGGCATGCACAAGGAACTGCGACATCCGCTCCGGCATCTTCTCCCATGGCTCGTGAAGCCCGGCCTCAAACACACTGTCCGGGTTGGCCGGATCGAAGCACCAGCGCCAGTCGCCGGTACTGTCGATCATGAAAACGGCATTGCCGTCCCCGGCGAGACGGATCCGCTCAGGCGCGATCATTTTTGTCATGAAATTTATGCGCTTCTCCCAACGCGAGGCGAGAACGTGCCATTCCCTTAGAGGAGCGGGGAGCCAGTCGCAGGAGTCAGGAAGTCCTACCGCGCTCCTGCTCGGCGGGCCATAGCAAGCAGCAAGGAAGTCAGCCAAGTCAATGTCTGCAGGATCGATCACAGGACTATCCTCCCACGGGAATCGCCCGGGGATCCTTGGGGTGATGAATCAGACCAGTAGCTCAATCACCGCAACGCCCCTTCACGACACGCCAATCACGGCGCCGCCCTCGTAACCTCGCCAGGCTGAGGGTCATGTGGTGTCCGGGTCGGTGCCGATGGCGCCGGCCGAACCGAGTGATCGCCCGAGTTCTCCGGTGAGGCTGCGGGGGTGTCGCCGCCACCACCACAGGTCGGGGCCGGGCAGTTTGTGAAACTGGTCGAGTGCTTGGCCGTCGTCGTCAACGGTCGCGGCCCTGTACCAGTCGCCCAGGGCTTTGATCTGTGGCGTCCAGAGCTGAACAACGCAGTCGTCCAGCAGGAGCCACGCATCGTGGAGCCAGTTCCGACAGTAGAGGTCGTTGGTGTACTCGCAGATGCCGTCGCCATAGCCGCGCTCAATGACACTCACCCGGGCAGCCCACGTGCTCACCCTTTCAGCGACCGTGAACGCCGTCCGCCAGCCGCGCTGGTGCAAAAGCTCACCTACCTCGGTTTCAGTGGCCGTGATCGTGAGGCTCTCATGCCGAAACCGTCCGGGCTGCCGAGATGTGCCACCGCCGAAGGCTGAGGATCGCCAGGACGGGTGATCAAGATGAGACGATCTCGCCGCGGCTGGCGTGATCACGACGTCGGAGCCGTCCTGGATAACCCCGTTCACCCGGCCTGAGTCCGCGCGCGTTCCGCAAGCTGATCACGACATTGCGCCGGGAAGGCACGGACAGGAACCGCCCGGGCCGTCCGTGGTCGCTGCCATTGGAGGGCCGGGTCCTGCTGGTGGCTGCCTACTCGCGCACTAACCTGACGCTCCGGAAGCTCGCCCCGCTGTTCAACGTCTCGAAGTCAGCGGCCGATCGGATCGTCGATCACATGGGCCGCTGCTCGCGCTTAAGCAGCGGCAGCGGTTCCGCGAGGGCCCCGTACTCGTCGTGGACGGCACGCTCGTGCCCACCCGTGACCACGCCGTCGCCGAGCAACATGGCGCCCCTATCAATGACCATAGACGCCAACTCGGCTTTTCTGCCTTGTAGTCAACAATCCTTTCACTTATATTTTATACTCTCAACTGGTGGTGCCCTAACCGCCGTCCCGCTCCCGGCAAGCCCTCATCAGCGCCTCCACCAGCGGCCGGTGCCGGTTGTGCCGGTACTCCCCCGGGTACTCCATGTTGAACTCCAGCTCCAGCGCCGCCCGCCGCTCCTCCTCCGGCAGCACCCTCGGCTTGCGGCACACCGCGTAGATGTTGCTCCCGTTCGGGTTGCCCCGCACCTCCACCTCGTCGAAGTACCGGCCCATCAGCGACCGAAGCGACTCAGGGTCGTGGAACCTCTGCATCGTCCACACGCCGGCACGGAAGCTCGCGGTGAACCCGTTGTCGTCCAGGAATTCGACGCTGCGCCTGTACCGGCCGTTGTTGCGGGCTTTCTTCCCGCCGACCCTGCGCGCGACGGAGCCGAGCGACCTGGTCCCGGTGTAGAAGGTGCCGTTCTTGGCGAGCAGCGAACTGCACGTGGCGACCACGGCGTTCTCGAACTCCAGGGAGGTGACGGAGTTCAGCACCGAGTCCAGTACGACGACGTCGTAGAGGCCGTTCGCGGGGATGTCCCGCTGGAGGTCGCGGATGTGCGAGACCGTGGCCGCCACGTCGAGCGCGTTCTGCTTCCCGGCGGCCTTGACGTGCGGCTCGTACCAGTGCGCGTCCCAGCCCTGGGCCTTGATCCGCTGGATGTAGGCCAGCTCGCCGGCGCCGAAGTCCATGACCCGCTGGCCGGGGCGCAGCGCGGGCAGAACGTGCTGCTCGTAGGTGGTGGACTTGTTGGAGTCGCCTTCGTCTCCGCCGAGGCGGTGCATTTGGCACCAGTGCTGGTTGTAGGCGTGGATGCCGAGCTGGGTGTAGTCGTAGACGCCGTAGTCGCCGTCCAGCCACACGGCGAGTTCGTCGGCTTCCTGCACGGACATGCGGTAGCACAGCAGCGGCAGCTTGAGGTCGGAGACGACGACCGCGTAGTCGTTGTTGAGGATGACCCGGCCAGCCGCATCGGCGACGACGGAGCCCCACGTGCCGTAGCGGGTGACCAGGCGGCGGATCTCGGCCTGGATCGCCGGGTTGGAGCGGGACACTGCGGTGACGTCCTCGGGCTGGATCCACTCCCAGCCCTGCGCGTCCGGCCCGGATGCGGGCACTCGCACCTTCGAACCGTCGGTCTCGATCGAGTTGTGCAGCAGGTTGAACTGGACTTCGTCCTGGGTGGAGACGTGCCCGTCGAGGAGGATCGCCGGGGCGTGAGTCTGGCCGATCGCCTTCAACGACTTGGTCCGCTGGTGGCCGGCGACGAGGATGCCGTTGCCGTTGACGATCACCGGCTTGACGCACCCGAACAAGGCCAGGGACCGCTGGAGCCGGTCGAACGCCTCCTCCGACAGGCGGCGCGGGTTGTACGGGGCGGGCTTGAGGCCAGCCAGGGCGTACGCCTCGACGAACTCAGGCATCGACGGCCTCCTGCTCCGCGTCGTGCTGGTCGAGGAGGTAGTGCGCGAAGCCGGTGTCGGTGCCGCGGGCCTCGTAGAACGCCTCGTGGATGTTGTTCAGCCGTTCGACCTCCTCCTTGGTGATCTGCACGCGGGTGGTGCCCCACTGCACGAAGCCCCACTGCAGGTGCTCGTCGGCGGTCTTGTCGCCTTCGCGGTCGCTGGTCTCGGCGGCGAGCTGGGACGGCAGCTCGATGCCGTCGAGGAGGTCGTCGACGGCGTCCTGGTCGTAACCGGTGCCGTCGAGGTCGGGCAGGGCACCCAGGATGTCGGCCAGCAGCTCGGTGTCGTACCCGGCCAAGTCGCTGGTGCGGTTGTCGACGATGACGATCTTCGCGGCCGCGTCGTCATCGACGTCGACCCAGGACACGGCGATCTGGTCCCAGCCGCGCTGAACGGCAGCATCCCAGGTGTGGTTACCCGCCAGGATCTCGTTCAGGCGGCCCGTGAGGGTGCCGCGATTGGCGACGATCGGCTTGAACTGACCATGCCACTTCAGGGAGTCGGCGACAGAGCTCACGTCGCCTTGCCGCGGGTTGCAGTGGTACCGGGTCAGGTCGCCGATCGGGACAGCGAGGGGCAGCAGGGAGTCAATGATCCGGTCGATCGGTTCAGGCACAAGCTGGATCCTTCATAGGCCGATTCCCCGCGCCCTACTGGGCAGCCAGCCTAGACGATCACAGGGCGGGAGCCTCCATTCACCGTCCCCGAGCGGGGAGGCCCTGCGCATCCGACAGAGCACGGGCGGGAGCCGACGGGCAGATCCCACCCGTGCTGCGGGAAACCCGCAGGATGCCAGCGGCGTCGCTACCTGGCGCTCCAGGCGGAGAATGCCACACCCGCGAGTGTCGCAAGCGCGGCTACTGCACTCCACACGACCGCGGTGCGGCGCCAGTACGGCGGTTCTTCGCCAGCTTCCGACGGTTTGTACTTCGTAGCTTCCGCCTGAGCGATGGAGCCACCATCGGCGATCGCGACCGGCGTGGTGATCTGCAGTTTTGTACCAGTCCCGCCAATGTTGATGTTGATCACCGGCGGCTGCATTGATGGGTTCGCGTTACCGTTGCTGTCCAAGTAGTCCTCCTGTAGGTGCTGCTTGTCTCAGGGCGGTAATGGGTTTGCTATGTACCGCTTCTGATGGGGCCCGGCTCGGTGGGGGGTGCGATCCCTCACCGGGCCGGTGGTCGCCTTGGTCGGCCGCTCTGGGCGGTCCGCGCACCGCAGCCGAAATCCTGTCGATTTGGCAGTTCATGATGGATCGATTGACTGATGCCGGTTCAGAATTCTGCTTAGACGGTCTGTAGCCCTTCGGGCGAGGCCCCTCGCGTTGGTTTCTGAAACCCCCAGGTAGGCCGCCACCTCATATAAATCGAGCTCAAGGATGTAGCGGAGCACGACCACCTCGTACTGACGCTCTGGTAGTTCCAGAATGGCCTCGAAGAGACCGGTCGCGTCATCCATGAGAGCAAGGCCCGCCCTGGCTGACTCGAACACCTCCCGAGCGGCGCCGGCCCGCCGCTGCACGTAGCCGAACTCGCGCCTGATAGCTTCCCGCGTGATTGACCAGGCGTAGGCTGCGGGGATCTCCTGCCTTAGGACGAACCTCCAGTTGGCCGCCAGCTGGGAGAAGGTTTCCTCAGCGATCCGTAGCGCCCGACGCCGGTCACCAAACCTTGCATACACGAAGCTGTAGTGAGCGCGGAAGTGGACTTCGCGGAAGGCCGCGAACGCGAGACGATCTCGCCCACTGAGGGCCGCCCCGCTACCAGACTCCTGAGCAGCATCGGTAACTCCACTCAAGGCTGGGGATGGTAGGACAGCCACTGCCTGTGCGACAGCCCCTCCTCTACCCGCCGGCAGAGACCTCTCCGGTCGATCTGCGTCGAGCCTATTCGGAGAGCCGGACGACGTTGGCTGAGGTCCGACCCCATCCGCGACTTGACGCGGCGGACAACCGTCAGCATCACCCGGTTGACCGTCGGCACCATGTCCGGAGTCGATCTGGTCGGACGGTGCGGGCTTGGAAACTCCCTCGCATTCGGTGTCTTGGCTTAACTGAGCCAAGAGGTCCGCCAGTTCCGCCGCGCGCTCGTCGCGCTGACGCCTGGCGTCGTCCCGCTGCTGAATAGCGCGACTAGCTGCACTTGCGGCGACCTGCCCTCGTTCGCGAAGGTCAGCGATTTGGACACGCAGGCGGCTATTCTCCCTGTCCAGCCGCGCAGCTCTGGCTTTAAGGGTCTCGGCTGATTCGTGATCGGGTTCATTCGCTCGGTGGAAAGCCTCCGCCGCTAACGGCAAGGTCCTGTAAACGGACTCACTCGCTGAGCAAGGTGACGGCGAGGATTGGCCATTGAGAGCATCTCGACCTTCCTGCGAACGGGCTCGCCGGACATCGATATCGTCGAAGCAGACCTCGGCTACAGCGTCGACGAAGTCGACCGTCAGATACATTCCTGCCAGGCGGTCGGCTACGGCGGTTCGACCCATCTTCGGGCACCGACGACCGGCCATGAGTCCGGTATGCAGGTCCCTTACGGTCATGCCGGTCGCGTCGAGCCAACACCGCATCAGCAGGGCCGTAGAGTCTGCCTGCTGACTTCGGCCACGTAACGGCCCCCACGGCCTGGTCCGTCGGCTTCCTGACAATTGCGCACTCCTCGAAGGTCGAGGACCACACTCTCCACCAGGGCGAGTGCGGTTCGAAAGTTGTCCGGCAAATCTCCCGGACAACTCCCTGATGCCCTCCTTCAAGAGGCCCGAGACACATGCAGGAAACTCGCACAAATGATCTATGGGCTAGTACTCCAGCTGTAGTTCACGATCGTGCTGATGTCGCGGCTTGGCGTTGGTAGTGGCTGGCCTGGGAGCGGGCCTGATGGCGGCGTCTCCAGATGGACCAGCGAAGCCAGTGGTCGGCCTCGTGAACGGATCTGGCGACAAGGGCTATGAAGAGTCGCTGGATTTCGTTGCATGTCAGCGGTATCAGGCCGTCGGGCCCGGGGCGGAGCTGGTGCTCCTCGGCGCGGACGACGGCCAGGAAGGCATGGGCGAGCATGGCGAGGGTGACCCAGCGGGACCAGGACGTGTAGCGGCGGAGTTGGTGCTCATCGAGGCTGGCCAGGTCCTTTCCAGTCTGGAATGCCTCTTCGACTCTCCATCTGGATCCCGCGACCCGCACCAGGGTTGTCAGCGGCACCGGTCGGGGTGAGTAGCAGCGGTAGTAGGCGAGTTCGCCGGTAGTGCGGTTGCGGCGGATCAGCAGGTGGCGGTGGCCGGGAGCGGTGCTGGGCAGGTCGATGTGGGCCCAGTCGTAGAACCGCTGTCCTTTGGCTCCGGCTCCGGCGGACAGCTTCTGCCAGGCCCGTCTGGGGAGCTTCTTGGCCAGGGCGTCCGCGCGGAGCTTGCCGACCCCGGTGGTGACCTCGTGGGTGCGAGCCACCGCGAGGACGTAGCCGGTGGTGCGTTCCTCCAGGGCCGTGCGCAGTTGGGGGTTGCCGCCGTAGACCTCGTCTCCGGCCACCCAGGGGGCGTGGTGGCCGGAGTCCAGAAGGCGGGTGACCATGCGGGCGGCCAGTTGGGGCTTGGTGGCGAACGGGGTGTCCGGGGCGAGTCCGGCCGCCCGGCAGCGGTCGGGCTGGTCGGTCCACGAGCGCGGAATGTAGAGCTCGCGGTCCACTGCGGCGTGTCCGCGTCGACCTGCGTAGACGAGGTAGACGGCCACTTGGGAGTTCTCGATTCTCCCCGCGGTGCCGGTGTACTGGCGCTGGACGCCGACAGTGTGGGTGCCTTTCTTCACGTCGCCGGTCTCGTCGACCACGAGTACTGCCTGGTCGTCATGCAGGTGCTCGACGACGTAGGCGCGCAGGTCGTCGCGGACGGCATCGGCGTCCCACTTGACTCGGCTCAGCAAGTGCTGCATGGCGTCAGGAGTCGCCTCTCCATCCCATTCGGCGATGGTCCAGCAGTTCTTCCTCGGCAGGTCCGCGAGCAGTCCCATGACCAAGCGCCGTATTCGGTGTCGGGGTTCGACCCGGGCGAACCGGCCCGCAATACGGCCCATCAGGCCCTCGAACGCTTCCTGCCAGTGGTCGGCGTCTACGCTGTGACCTGCGGCCACCGCGTGATCGTTTGTCTTCACACACTGATGATCAACGGTGGCCGCACCTGCACGTGCCGATGGGACGGCAAGGCTCGTAGAGGAGGACGCAGTGCTGGGATTGCTGGGCTTCTACGGCGAACTGGACAACCGCTGCGGCCAGCCGAACGGATCGATACACGATGCCGTCCGGCCTGTCGGCAAGTCGGACGAGGCGGACCTGGTGGCCTACCTGGATGCTGGCCACATCCTCATCGACGTCATGGAGGCGGGACGCGACGCCATCACCGGCAGCGCCCACCGCCACTCCCCGGGGTGCTCTTCACTGACGACAGACGGTACCTGGCTGTGGCGCCAGGACTTCCCGCACTACGTGGAGACGCACCACGTCTCGCTGCCTGAAGCGTTCGTCGAACACGTCCGTAGCCTGAATTATCGGATGCCCACCATCACCGTCGCGCAGTTCGCTCCCCGCTACGACGAGACGATGCCCCTGGTCGGTTGGGCCTCGGCTGTCCCATGGCGATCGACTGCGGCCCTGCTCGTACCAGAACCACGAGCGGTCATCAGCAAGGGCGAGTTCGACGCGGCGACGCTGGCCCAGACTCGAAGCCGGCCACACGGCAGCTGGGGCAAGCCGCGCAAACCATGGCGAGCATAGGCGCCACCGGCACAGGAGCGATCTACAGCTGGAGTACTAGGCAGTGTCGTCAAAGTGATCTTGGCTAGTGGATCATGGTGTGGTGATACGTCGCCATGAACTCTCCGATGCCGAGTGGGGCTTGGTGGAGC
>NZ_JBIUSS010000005.1:0-56383 GCF_044741445.1 Kitasatospora sp. NPDC088160
GTTGACTTTTGGCACGCTGTTGAGTTCTCAAGGAACGGACACTTCCTTCGGACCGCCTTCCAGCGGGCCCTCCGGGCGCTTCGTTCTTTCGTGTTCCCAGCTTACCAGATGTTTTCCGCTCCGTTTCCGGCGCTTCGTTCATCCAACTCGCTGGTGTCTTCTGCGGCTTGACGCCCCGTCCGACGTTTCAAACTCTAGCCGATCCCCGCTCCGAAAAGCGAATCGACCGCAATCCAATAAAACGAACACGCCGAATAGGAACCAAGCCGCGACAAGACGCGACCCAGCCCGAACCGGGAAGTGGTGTTTCGAAAGGATTGGCTACGGCGGGACCGTCCGCGCAAATGCGTGTCCGGTGCTCCCTGCCAGGCAGCTCGAAGAACACTAGACCTCGGGCAAGGCCGAGTCAAGCGCCGGTTCCGCCTCGGTGGCGCTCTCTTCGGCCACCTCTTCCTCCGCCTTCTCCTCCGCCTCCTCCGCCGGCAGGTGGAAGGCCAGGACGGCGACGTCGTCGTCGTGCTCGGAGGTCACGCCCATCGCCCGCAGGAGGCGGGCGCAGATCACCTCCGGGGCCCCGACCGCGCCGGTGAGGGTGCGGGCGAGGAGGTCGAGGCCCTCGTCGATGTCCTCGTCGCGGCGTTCGACCAGGCCGTCCGTATAGAGGACGCCGGTGGTCCCGGGCAGCAGGCGCAGGGTGTGCGAGACGTGGAGGCCGTCGCCGGTACCGAGCGGCGGGCCGTTCTGCTCCTCGCTGCGCAGGACCGTCCCGTCGGGGCAGCGCAGCAGCATGGGGAGGTGCCCGGCGGAGGCGTAGGAGAGGGTGCGGCGCTGCGGGTCCCAGACGGCGTACGTGCAGGTGGCGATCTGGTTGGCGTCGATCTCCATGGCGAGGCCGTCGAGCAGGCGCATCACCTCGTGCGGGGGCAGGTCGAGCCGGGCGTAGGCGCGGACGGCGGTGCGCAGCTGGCCCATGACGGCGGCGGCGCGCAGGCCTCGCCCCATCACGTCGCCGATGACCAGGGCGGTTCGGCCGCCGTCGATGGCGATGACGTCGTACCAGTCGCCGCCGACGGCGGCCTCGGCGCCGCCGGGCTGGTAGGTGGCGGCGACCCTCAGGTCGGCCGGCTGGTCGAGCTTCTGCGGGAGGAGGCTGCGCTGGAGGGTGACGGCGGCCTCGCGCTGGCGGCGTTCGGCTTCGCGGAGCCGGGCGGCGGCGAGGACCTGGTCGGTGACCTCGGCGGCGAAGATCAGGACGCCGGCGGGCGGTCCCTCGGTGGGGGTGTCCCCGGTGTCCCCGGTGTCCCCGGGGCCGAGCGGGACGCAGGAGACGTTGTAGTAGCGGTTGCCGGTGAGGCCGAGGATGCAGCGGGCCTTGACGCTGCGCGGGCGGCCGCCGCGGATGACCTGGTCCATCAGGGCCAGGACGCCCATGGTGCCGAGTTCGGGGAGGGCTTCTCCGGCGGGCAGGCCGGTGGTGCGGTCTCCGAAGAGTTCGCGGTAGGCGCGGTTCGCGTAGCCGAGCTGGTGGAGCGGGCCGTAGGTGACGGCCACCGGGGCGGGGATCCGGTTGAGGACCTCGCGCAGGTTCTGGGGTTTGTGCAGGTCGAGGAGTTCGGCGGCGGTGGCCAGGTTGGTGGGGTCGCGGGGGCCGGGGACGACGACGCCGTCGGCGGAGGGCGCGCCCTCGTCGGTGCCGGCCCCGGTCGGCGGGGCGGCACGCCAAGGGACTCCGGTGAGCCGGGCGCTCCAGCGCATGAGGTTCAAACGACGGCCGCTTCCTCGATTTCCAGGCATATCATCACTTTTTGTGTGCGCATCAGCACACGGGGTAATGACTAGGTTGGGCTGATCCTGTCAGGCAAGGGCCCGATTCCGGAAGTCGCCCGCCCGGCGTGGCCGCCCGTTCCGCCCCGGCGCGGGGCACCGGGGCGCTCACCGCGGGGCGTCCGGACCGCCGTCGGGCCGCGGCCCGGACCCGGCCTCGAACTCCGGACGCGGATGCTCCGCCGCCCCCAGCGAGACCACCTCGCGGGAGAACAGCCCGCCCAGCACCCAGTCCATCAGCACCCGCACCCGGCGCTCCGCGCTCGGCAGGCGCCGCAGGTGCCGGGCCCGGTGCAGCCACCAGGCCCGCCGCCCGGTGATCCGGCGGCCGCGCCGGGTGTGGGCGACGGCCCGGCGCAGGCCCAGCGAGGTCGAGCAGGCGGCGTGGCCCGGCCGGTACTCGGCGAGGCCCGGGGCGTGCGGTCCGGCGTCCAGGGCGACCGCGATGTTCCGGGCGAGCAGCTCGGCCTGGGCGAAGGCGTGCTGGGCGTTGGGCGCGCAGGGCGCCCCGTCCGCGTCGGGGTCCGGTACGGCGGCGCAGTCCCCGGCCGCCCAGACGCCGGGCAGCGCGCGTCCGTCCGGGCCGACGGCTTGCAGGGTGGCGAGGCAGCGGACCCGGCCGAGGGTGTCCAGCGGCAGGTCGGTGTCGCGCAGCAGCGGGGCCGGCCGCACCCCGGCCGTCCAGACCAGGGTGCGGGCACCGAAGCGGCTGCCGTCGGACAGGGCGACGACCCGGTCCGCGGCGGACGCCAGGGTGGTGCGCAACCGGATGTCGACGCCGCGTTCGCGGAGCTGGCCGAGGGTGTGCTCGGCCAGCTCCGGCGACTCCTCGGCCAGGATCCGGTCGGTGGCCTCGACCAGGACCCAGCGCAGGTCCTCGGGGCGGACGTTGTGGTAGCCGCGCACCGCGGTCCGGGCCATGTCCTCCAGTTCGGCGAGCGCGCCGACGCCCGCGTACCCGGCGCCGACGAAGACGAAGGTGAGCGCGGCCTGGCGCAGGGCCGGGTCGCGGGTGGCGGAGGCGAGGTCGAGCTGTTCCAGGACGTGGTTGCGCAGGCCCACGGCCTCGCCGACGGTGGAGAAGCCGCGGCCGTGTTCGGCCAGGCCGGGCACCGGCGCCGTCCGGGAGACCGAGCCGGGCGCCACCACCAGGACGTCGTAGGGGAGTTCGATCGGCGCGGCGGCCTCTCCGGGTCCCGCGGCGTCGGCGAAGGCGCGGCGGGCGGCGTGTTCGATCCGGGTGATCCGGGCGGTCAGCACCCGGCAGTCCGGCAGGGCCCGGCGGAGCGGGACGACCACGTGCCGGGGGTCGATCGAGCCAGCCGCGACCTCGGCCAGCAGCGGGTGGTAGGTGAAGTAGGCCTGGGGCTCGACGACGGTGATCTCGACCTCGCCGCGTCGCAGCCGTTCCCGCAGGCCGCGCTGGAGGTGCAGCGCGGTGGCCATCCCGGCGCAGCCTCCGCCGGCGATCAGGATTCTGATGGTGCACCTCCTGCCGATTGGCGCTTCCTCCCGGCCCCGCGGCCGGGGGTGTCCCCCCTCGCGCCCCCCTATGAAGGACCGGCAGGGGCGGTCTTGTCCACAGTCCGTACCGCGCCGGATGTGACGGGAGTCGACGGGTGGGGCCAGTTGTGCTGCCCGGGCGACTTTCTGACGGACTTTCGGCCGCGAACGGGCGTGAACTATGGTCGGATTGTGTGCCGGAGCGGTTACCGCCATGACAATCGGCGGCGACGCACCGTGGAGCGGCCACTACGGCCAGTTCCAGCGTTGGCTCGAGAACCCGACTGCGGGACAGTCATCCGGGGAAGGGTAGTTCCCGGACAAGGCCCCGGACGGTGCCGACGCGCCGAGCCGGACGCGAGCCGGCCCGGAGGCACGAACCGTGGTCACGAAACGGGACGGGCGGCAACGAGCGATGGGTCATCAGGTCATTTCTGACGGGCTGAGCTGCACCGGGGGGTGCAGGGGCGGGCGACGACAGGGTCCGGGTTCGGGCGCCTGCGGGGGAGAGTTGGGATGATGGAGCAGGAGCAGGTGTTGGGGCGAACGGGAACACCGCACGCCGGCCAGGGCATGGTGCCGGAACAGCGCGGCCCGGTGGACCTGCCACCGGAGGTCGGGGCCGCCTATCCGGGCGTCCCCTACCGGGTGGAGCCACCACCGGCCACCGTGCACGTCCCCGGGGCCCGACTACGGGTGGACGCCCGGCGGAATCTGGAGAGCGTGCTGCGGGCCGCCCGCGAGGTGTTCGGCGAGTTCGGCTACGGCGCGCCGATGGAGGAGGTCGCACGCCGGGCCGGGGTCGGCGTCGGGACGGTCTACCGGCGCTTCCCGAGCAAGGAGGTGCTGGTCCAGCGGATCGCCGCCGAGGAGGTGGCCTGGCTGACCGCGCAGGCGCGGGAGTCGCTGTACGGCGGCGGCGGCGCCTGGGAGTCGTTGGCCGGTTACCTGGCCCGGGCGGTCAGCACCGGTGCCGGGCGGCTGCTGCCGCCGGAGGCGTTCCGGTACGCGGAGGAGCTGGGCCGGGTGCCCGAGCAGCGGGTGCCCGAGCCGGCCGCCGTCCGGTTCGACCTGCGCGGCGAGGACGCGCAGAACGGTGCGGCCGTCGAGCCGTCGGCGGCCGACGCCGATCCCCGGCTGCTGCTGCAACTGCTGGCCGCCCTGGTCGCCCGGGTCGGCGCGGCCGGCGAACTGCGGCCGGGCGTCACGGTGTCGGACGTCGTGCTGGTGCTGACCGCCTCGGTGCCGGTGCACGCGGCCCGCACCGCGCCGACCACGGCCGGCTTCTCGGCCGGGGTGCAGCAGGCGGAGGGGCAGCCGACCGCCGGCCCCTCGGACCGGCTGCTGGAGATCCTGCTGGACGGCCTGCGGGCACGCTGACGCGCCACCACGGGTGCGGCCCCCGCAGGTGGCGGGGACGGGAGTTGGACGGGAGACCGGCGCGCGGACCAGTCACGCGCGCCGGGTGCGGGCGGTACGCAACCACCCGCCCTGTGCTGGCCGAACACATCCGCGACGGCTCCTCGGAAGAGTGGGTCCCGGCCGGTCCGGCTACCGCCCATCTCTGCGCTATGCCATCCTTTGCCCGTGGTTGGAGCCAATGTCCCGATGCGCGCCCTTCGCGCGCCCTCGGCGCCGTACAGCGCGGAACCGTGCGCCCACGCGCTCCCGCGCGCCCTGCCACACTGCGGGGGCTGTCGTGGAATCTGGGGTCCGTTGTGAGCGCCGAGGAACAGAACGACTACGGGTACGGCCTCGACTTCGGCCCGTCCGGAGGCTTGACCGGGGGACTGGCCGACGGCTCGTCCGGCAGCACGTCCAGTACGTCCAGTACGTCCAGTACGTCCGAAGGCCCCGCCACGGCCTCCGGCGGCCCGGCCCAAGTACCCGGCGCCGCACCGGGTTCGGCCACCGGCCCGACCACCGGACACGTGCCCGACCAGGCGGGCATGCCCAGCCGCGAGTCCCTCTCCGCCTCCGCCGCCGCGCTGCCACCCGGACGGGTGCCCGGCCAGGCCCCGGCCGGCCGGGGCGGCGTCGCCCCCGAGGCGTTCGTCGGCGCCGGCCGCCCCGCCCGCCCCACCGTGCCCGCCCCCGCCGACCCGGTCGACGGCGAGCGCCCGGCCTCCGACGCCGAGTTGACCGCCCGGGTCCGGGCCGGCGACGACACCGCGTACGAGGAGATCTACCGCCGGCACGCCGACTCGGTGCGCCGCTACGCCCGCACCTGCTGCCGGGACAGCTTCACCGCGGAAGACCTCGCCGGCGAGGTCTTCGCCCGCACCCTGCAAGCCCTGAGGGCGGGCAAGGGCCCGGAGTTCGCCGTCCGCGCCTACCTGCTGACCGCCGTCCGGAACGTCGCCGCCGCCTGGACCCGCAGCGAGCGGCGCGAGCAACTCGTCGACGACTTCAGCGTGTTCGCCCAGACCTCGGCCGCCGTCGTCGACCTCGACCTGGCCGACCCCGGCGCCGATGCCTGGGCGATGGCCATGGCCGACCAGCGCATGGTCATGCAGGCCTACGCCGAACTGCCCGAGGACGACCGGGTGGTGCTCTGGCACACCGAGGTCGAGCGGGAGTCCCCGAAGACCGTCGCCGTGATGCTCGGCAAGACCGCCAACGCCACCGCCGTCCAGGCCCACCGGGCCCGCGACCGGCTCGCCGCCGCCTTCCTCCAGGCGCACGTCTCCGGCAGCCAGGACCGCACCTGCGAGGCGTACGCCAACCGGCTCGGCGCGTACGCGCGCGGATCGCTGCGCAAGCGGGCCTCGGCGGAGGTCGGACGGCACCTCCAGGGGTGCGACCGCTGCACGGCCGCCTGCCTCGAACTCACCGAGATCAACACCGGCCTGCGCGCGCTGCTGCCCGGCGGCGTGCTCGTCTGGATCGGGGTCGGCGGGTTCGGCGCCGCCGCGGCGGCCGTCGGCGGAGCCGCCGCGGTCGGCGGTGCGGCTGCGGGCACCGCGGCGGCCACCTCCGGAACCGCGGGAGCCGGTTCGGGTGCGGGTGCAGCGGGTGCGGGCGCCGGTGCGGCCTCCGGCGGAGGCGGGGCCGGAGCCGGCGCCGCGGCCGGCGAGGGCCTGGGCACCGCCGCCAAGGCCGGGATCGCCGCCGCCGTCGCGGTGGCCGCAGCCGCCGTCGCCGCGTACGCGCTCACCGGCTCGCCCGAACCCAAGCCCCCCACGGCCGCGCCCCCCGCCGCCGGCGCCCCCGCCACCCCCCGGCCGCAGGCCCCCGCACCCGGGCCGCCCGCGCCCGCCGACCCGGCGCCCAGCAGCACCGCGGCCGCCCCGGCACCGTCCGAGCCGAGCCCGAGCCCGAGCCCGACGCCGGTCACCCGGTCGACGCCCGCCCCGGCAGCCGCCCAGACCACGACGAAGGCCGCGTCGCCGGTCACGCCGAGCTCGACGACGCCCAAGCGGACCCCCACGCCGCCGCCGGCCCCGGACGTCCCCGCCGTGCCGACGCCCAGCGTGCCGCCGCTGCCCACGCCCGAGCCGCCGGTCGTCCCCGTCGTGCCCACGCCCACCGTGCCGCCGCTGCCCACCCCGACGGTCACCCCGCCCGCGCCCACCGACTTCTGGGCCGACTCACTGCCCGTGGTCAAGCCCGGCAACAACCGGGTGCCGCCGCCCGGCCCCAGCATCCGGCAGAAGGGCAGCGACTGGTTCTGGCAGCACGACAGCGCCTGGATCGGCGGCGAACGCCACGGGCACGCCATCACCGTGCACGCCCCGGCGACCACCCTGATCGACCTCAACCGCAGCTGCACGTCCTTCGACGCGGTCGCCGGAGTCGACGACGCCACGCTCTCGCCGGGCGGCGTGGTCTTCTCCGTCCAGGGCGGCGACGGCGGCACCCTGTGGCGCTCCCTCCCGCTCGCCGCGGGGGACGACGCGGTACCGGTGCACGTGCCGCTGGCCGGGCAGAAGTCGATCCGGCTGGTGGTCACCCCGGTGCACGGGATCTGGTCGGCGCTCAACGTGGCGGACTGGGCCGAGGCCCGCTTCAGGTGTTCCTGAAACGGGCCTCGGCGGGGGCTGCGTGGGGTGGGACCCACACGGGGTGGGGCTTGTGCGGGGTGGGCCTGTGCGGGGTCAGATCGCGCAGGAGCCGTCCGCGCAGGCCTCCCCCGCCGGGGCGACCTGCACCGGCGCCGGGCGGGTCTCGCCGATCTCGGCGGCGACCTGCTCCAGCACCTTGCGGAAGGTCTCGGCGTCCTGGCCGCCCTGCACCGCCCACTTGCCCTCGAACACGAAGGTCGGCACGGCGGTGATGCCCAGTTCCCGGGCCTCGGCCAGCTGCGCGCTCACCTCGGTGGCGCCCTCGTCGCCCGCCAGGTAGGCGGTCACCCGCGCCCGGTCCAGGCCGGCTGCCACGGCGACGTCGGTCAGCGCGGCGCGGTCGCCGACGTCGACACCGTCGGTGAAGTGCGCCTTCAGCAGCTCCTCCTTCAGCCGCCCCTGGACGGCCGCGCCGTACTCGGTCTCGGCGAGGTGCAGCAGGCGGTGGCCCAGGAAGGTGTTGGCGTGCAGCGCGGCGTCGAAGTCGTACGTGATGCCCTCGGCGCGGCCCAGCTCGGCCACCCGTGCGTCCATCGCCACCGACTGCGGGCCGTAGCGCTCGGCCAGCCACGCGCGGTGCGGGCTCGCCGTCGCCGGCGCGTCCGGGACCAGCTGGTACGGCCGGTAGACCACCTCGACGCCCTCCTTGCCGGCGAAGCCCTCCAGGGCCTGCTCGAAACGGCGCTTACCGATGTAGCACCACGGGCAGGCGATGTCGGACCAGATCTCGACCTTCATGAGGGGACTCCAGGGGTGGGGCGGGGACGGGTATCGGGATAGGTGAACGATGAACCATCTCGGTACATTCCCGGCACCCCGGTCAGCTTCCCTGGTCAGCGACGCCCTGACCCGGGCTGGTCAGCACCCCGACCCCGCCCCGGATCAGCCTTCCGCGGGCGCCGGAACCACCAGCACCGGGCACGCCGCGTGGTGCACCGCCGCCGAACTCACCGAACCCAGTAGCAACCGCGCGAACCCCCCGTTCCCCCGCGTGCCGAGCACCAGCGTGTGCTGCCGGGTCGAGGCCTCCAGCAGCACCTCGATCACGTTCCCCAGCACCACGTGCAGCGACATCTCCCCCGCGTACGGCCGGGAACGCTGCCCCTGCACGGCCACCACCGCCCGGCGCAGCCCGTCCGCCATGCTCTCCACCAGCGTCTCGACGCTCTCCTGCACCAGCTCCGCCATCCCCGGCGGGTAGCCGGCCGGCGCCGGGTTCACCACGGCCAGCACGTACAGCGGTAGCCCGAACGACTCCGCCTCGGTCATCGCCCGGTCCAGCGCCCACAGCGACCCGTCCGACCCGTCGCAGGCCGCCAGTACCCCCGGCGGGCGCCCCGTCGGCGGCCGTCCCGACACCGACAGCACGACGGGAACGGACTGCTCCGGGCTCACGCTGGCCACCACGGCTCTCCTCACCGACGGACTCATTGCCCGCCATCATCACCTGCCCCGGCTCCCGGACCCCGCCGCCCGGCCGGGCGCGGCGCCCGGAGGGGGTCAGGAGGGCCGGACGGGGCCGAGGGCCGGGGGTTGGGCCAGGGGAAGGCCGGTCCAGCAGGCTCCGTGGCGGCGGGCGCGGACGCGGCGGAGCCAGAGTTCGGTGGAGACCAGGTCGGCGAGGCCCGCCAGGGCGGCCGGGGAGAGGGGGGTGGCGGGGTCGGCGAGGCCGGCGCGGACGGCGGGGAGGTCGATGAGGCCGGCTTCGGCGAGGAGGGGGGCGTCGAAGAGTTCGGCGAGGCCGTCGGCGGCGAGGCGCAGGCCGGCCCGGGCGGGGGCGGTGCGGTCGGGGCGGGGGCCGCGGCCCCAGTCGGGGGGCAGGTCGGTGCGGCCGGCGCCGGTGAGGACGGCGTGCAGGAGGGCGTGCCGGGCTCCGGGTTGGAGGCGGACGTCGTCGGGGAGCAGGCGGGCGGCGCGGACCACCTGGTTGTCGAGGAACGGCGCGTGCAGCCGCTGGCCGGGCTGTTCGGCGGCGTGGACGAGGGTGCGGTAGGAGCGCGCGTGCCGGTAGAGGGCGTGCCGGGCACGGTGTGCGCCCGGGCGTTCGTCGGGCGCCGGTCTGCGCGCTGCCAGTCGCAGCCGGAGGGCGACGGAGGAGAGCGCCTCGTCGGAGAGCCAGCGGGCGGCCGGGCCGGGGACGCACCAGGCGAGGTCGCCGACCGAACGGTCGCCCGCCGTACGGCCGCCGCCCGGGAGGTGGCGGGCCGTCAACTTGGCGGCGGCGTCGTCCAGCGCCTCGGCGTACCGGACCCGGGAGAGCCGGTGGGCGGCCCGAACCACGGTGAGCGGGGTGCGCAGCGCGCCGGCCAGGACGCCGACGACGGCCCGGTCGGCACCGGCCAGCGCGGCGACCGGGGGCAACAGTTCGCGCGGGCGGCCGGCCCGGATGAGGTCGGCGAGCCGGGCCGGGTGGCCGTCGAGGACCTGGCGGGCACCGTAGCCGGTGAGGTGGTCGGTGCCGCCGGCGTCGAAGCGGGCCTCGGCACGGGCGGCGGCGACGAGTTCGGGCCCGGGCTCGTCGGTGAGCCGGCCGGGCGGTGCGTCGGCGTGCAGTCCGGCGTACGGGAGGGTGTCGGGGCCGGGGTGGAGCACGGTGTGCCGTAGCCGGGGGGTGTCGGGGGCGAGCGCGAGGGTGGTGGGGGGTTCGGTCTCGCCGAGCGTGACGGCGGCCAACTGTTCCGGGGTGGAGGGTTCTTGGGCGGCGACGCGGGCCCAGGAGCCCTTGACCGCGCCGTTCCTGGCCCCGGCGCCGACAGCCGGCAGGCGCTCCGGGCCCGTGCTCGCGGGCACCGGCGGCAGCGGCACGGCGGCGGCGAGCAGGGCGACGGTGGCGGAGGCGGTGCCGTAGGAGAGGTCGACGCCGAGCCGGGCGCGGCCGGCCGGGCCCCGCGCGGTGGCGGGCGCGGTGGTGCGGACCCGGGAGCGGACGGACTCCAGCAGCGCGCGGGTGAGTTCGCGGACGGCGGGCGCCTCGTCGCGCGGCTGCTCCCGGACGGCGGGGTCGTCGTAGGCGGAGAGGTAGGGGTGGCCACTGCGGATGGCGAGCACGTGGCCGGGCGGCACCCGCTGGACGCCCAGGTACGGGGTTCCGGCGCCGAGGGCCTCGGGCGATTCGGGGCAGGCGAGCCGGGCGGCGAGGTGTCCGGTGTCCAGCGGGGCGCCGACCAGGTCGGCGAGCGGGAGTGCGGCGGTGGCGTACGCGGTGCCGCCGGCCCAGGGGGTGTGGAAGACCGGCTGGGCGCCGGCCAGGTCGGTGAGCAGCAGGGTGGAGCGGGTGCCGGTGCGCAGGACGGCGGTGTAGCTGCCGGGCCAGGCGGTGAGGTGGCGGACGGCGCCGCCGCGGGCGGCGGCGAGGCCGGCTGCGAGTTCCGCGTCGGTGGCGCCGCAGTGGCCGAGGACGGCGAGGCGCAGGGTGGCGGGGGTGTCCTCGACGGGGTCGGGGGCGGTGGGGCCGGTGGTGACCGTGGCGGGGGCGCCGGGGCGGAGGGTGGCGAGGCGGATCTCCTCGGGGCGCCAGTCCCCGACGGCCCAGAGCGGGTTGGGTCCGGTCCACAGGGGGCGCGCGGCGATCGGTGCGACCGTACCGAGTGCCTCGTGCGCTGGTGCGCCCGCCCGGGGCGTGCCCGTGCTCCAGCCCGTCAGCCACCGCATCGCGCCTCCACCGGACGAGGACCTGCACCCGTACGGCGCTTCCGCCGCCGGGCGGCTCCTCGCCGGTCCGCGGTGTGCCGTGGCGGCCGCCCCGGGTACCGGCGCGCCGTCAGGAGACATCGTGCCACCGGTTGGCGCTCCCGTGGCCCGTGTTGCCGGTTCCGGTTCCGCCGGTGGTCCCGGTGCGGGGCGGTTCCGGGCCCGGCGGCGATCCCGTTGCGGGCAACGGGTGTTGACGTGTTCGCGTGGTCCGCGGGGCGGGCCGGGCCTTCCCCTCCCCGGCCCGGACCGCCCCCCGTGCCGCCTTTGGCATGGGCATCGCGAGATGGCCGAAAGGCGTCGCCCAGCCCGGGAGGGCATCCGCATGCCCTCCCGGACTCAGCCGCCGCCCGCGGGGATTGAGGCGGCGGCATCCCCCGGCCCGCCGGGTCCTCGACGGCGGGCCGACCCACGACCACCAGCGAATCGCCGACCAGCCGGTCGAGCCAGGGGGCACGGCCGGGCGCACGTGAACACAGGACCGGAGCACGACGCTCCGGCGCGCGGCACCCCCGGCCCGATCCGAGTGGTCCGGACCAACCCCGGCGAGGAGCCGGCGCCGCACCGCCGGGTGCACGATCCCGCCATCCGGAATGCGGCCTCTTAACCGTCGGAACGCGTCCGACTACTCTAGGTACAGCAGCTACGGCCCGGTGCCGCCCGGGCCCCGAGCACAAGGCCGCAGGAGGTGCCGCCGCCACCATGACCGTCAGCCCACGAGGACCGAACGAACGGCTCGGCACGCTCCTGACCCTCGCCCAGATCAGCAACGCCGGACTGGCCCGCCGGGTCAACGACCTGGGCGCCCAGCGCGGGCTGACCCTGCGGTACGACAAGACCTCGGTGGCCCGCTGGGTCAGCAAGGGCATGGTCCCGCAGGGTCCCGTCCCGCACCTGATCGCCACCGCGATCGGCGGCAAGCTCGGCCGCCCGGTGCCGCTGGAGGAGATCGGCCTCGGCGACACCGACCCGGCCCCCGAACTCGGCCTGGCCTTCCCCCGCGACGTCGCCGAGGCGGTCCGCTCCGCCACCGACCTGTGGCGGGTCGACCTCGACCTGCGCCGCGGCCCCGGCGGCGGCCGCTGGAGCGACAGCCTGGCCGGCACCTTCTCGGTCGCCGCCTACGCGACGCCGGTGTCCCGCTGGCTGATCACCCCGGCGGACGGTTCGGTCGCCCGGGAGGCGCCGCGCGCGCCCAGTGAGGCGTCCTCCTACCGGGTCGGCCACTCGGACGCCGCCAAGCTCCGCGAGGCCGCCCAGGAGGCCCGCCGCTGGGACTCCAAGTACGGCGGCGGGGACTGGCGTTCGTCGATGGTGCCGGAGTGCCTGCGGGTGGAGGCGGCCCCGCTGCTGCTGGCCTCGTACAGCGACACCGTCGGCCGGGCGCTGTTCGGCGCGACCGCCGAACTGACCAGGCTGGCCGGGTGGATGGCCTTCGACACCGGGCAGCACGAGGCCGCCCAGCGCTACTACATCCAGGCCCTGCGGCTCGCCCGGGCCGCCGCCGACGTGCCGCTCGGCGGCTACGTGCTCGCCTCGATGAGCCTCCAGGCCGGCTACCGGGGCTTCGCCGAGGAGGCGGTGGACCTCGCCCAGGCCGCCCTGGAGCGCAACCGGGGCCTGGCCACCGCCCGGACGATGAGCTTCTTCCACCTGGTGGAGGCCCGGGCCCAGGCCAAGGCCCGCAACGCGGCGGCGTGCGCGACGGCGCTCGGCGCGGCGGAGAGCGCACTCGAACGGGCCCGCGCCGGGGATCCCGATCCGGCGTGGATCGACTTCTACGCCTACGACCGGCTCGCCGCCGACGCCGCCGAGTGCTTCCGCGACCTCGGAGTGCCCTCCAAGGTCCGCCAGTTCACCCGCGAGGCACTGGCCAAGCCCACCGAGGGCTTCGTCCGCTCGCACGGACTGCGACTGGTGGTCTCGGCGATGGCCGAGGCCGAGGCCGGCAACCTGGACGCCGCGGTCGCCGCCGGCGAGCGCGCCGTCGAGGTGGCCGGCCGGATCTCCTCCCAGCGCAGCCGGGAGTACGTGGTGGAGATGCTGCGCCGCCTGGAGCCCTTCCAGGGCGAGCGCCGTGTCCGGGAGCTGACCGAACGGGCCCGCGCGGTCCTGGTCGCCCCGGCGTGACCGGGGGCGTGCCCGGCGGCAGTTGAGGTGCACCGGCGAGAGGGGCCGGGCGCGCTCAGGTACGGCACCGCCACCTGGGCCCGGGCGCCCTCGACCGGTCCCGCCCGGCGTGGCAGCATCGGCGGCGGGGGAGCCGGGCGGACTGCGAGGAGCGGGCGGTGGCGTACGACTTCGACGTGCTGGTGGTGGGCGGCGGGATCGTCGGCCTCGCCACCGCGTACGCGCTGACCCGGGCCCGGCCGGGACTGCGGCTCGCGGTGCTGGAGAAGGAGCCCGGCTTCGCCGCCCACCAGACCGGGCGCAACAGCGGGGTGATCCACAGCGGCGTCTACTACCGGCCGGGCTCGTACAAGGCCCGGTACGCGGTGGCGGGCGCCGGCGAGCTGGTGGCGTTCTGCCGCGAGCAGGGCGTCCCGCACGAGGTCACCGGCAAGCTGATCGTGGCCACCGGCACGGAGGAACTGCCCCGGCTGGCGGCGCTGGCCGAGCGCGGGCGGGCGAACGGCATCCCCGTCACCGAGGTGGACCGGGCCGGGATCGCCCGGTACGAGCCGCAGGTCACCGGGGTGGCGGGGCTGCACGTCGGCACGACCGGCGTCTGCGACTTCCCGGCCGTCGCCACCGCCTACGCCCGGCTGGCCCGGGAGGCGGGTGCGGAGCTCCGGCTCGGCTGCGAGCTGCGGGCGGTGGCCCGACGGGCGGACGGCGTGACGGTGCAGACCTCCACCGGGGAGCTGCGCTGCCAGGTGCTGGTGAACTGCGCCGGGCTGCACAGCGACCGGATCGCCCGGCTGGCCGGGGACGAGCCCGGGGTGCGGATCGTGCCGTTCCGCGGCGAGTACTACGAACTGGCCGAGGGGCGACGGGACTTGGTGCGCGGCCTGGTCTACCCGGTGCCCGACCCGGCCTTCCCGTTCCTCGGCGTGCACCTCACCCGGGGCGTCCACGGGGACGTGCACGTCGGCCCGAACGCGGTGCCCGCGCTGGCCCGCGAGGGCTACGACTGGCGCACCGTGCGCCCGCGCGACCTGGCCGGGACGCTGGCCTTCCCCGGCGCCTGGCGGATCGCCCGGCGGCACTGGCGCCAGGAGGTGGGCGAGTTGCACCGCTCGCTGTCGAAGCGGGCGTTCACCGCCGCCGTGCGGCGGCTGCTGCCCGCCGTCGCCCCCGAGGACCTGGTACCGGCCGGCGCCGGGGTCCGAGCCCAGGCCGTGGCCCGGGACGGCTCGCTGCTGGACGACTTCGCCTTCGCCGGTTTCGACCCGGCCGACCCGCGCTCCCCGCGCCGCGCGGTGCACGTGCTGAACGCCCCCTCCCCCGCCGCCACGGCCTCGCTGCCGATCGGCCGCGAGGTGGCCCGCCGGGCGCTGGCGGCACTGGAGGCCGGCGGATGAGCCCGGTCACAGCACCTTCGGGAGGGGCCCGGGGGCCCCGTAGACTCGGGGAACTGTGACTGCCACCGCCCCGATCCCCCAGCCCTCGCCGTCCGCCCGGTTGTCCGCCGCACCGGCCGGCTACCCCGCGCCGATGTACCCGCACAAGGCCACCGAGGCCCAGCACCGCGAGCGGCGCATCCGCAGCTTCCAGCCGCGCCGGGGCCGGATGACCAACGCCCAGGCGGGCGCCCTGGACCGGGGCTGGGAGGCGTACGGCATACCGATCGACGGCAGCCCGCTCGACCTGCGGGAGCTGTTCGGCGAGCTGCCGGTCACCCTGGAGATCGGCTTCGGCATGGGCGAGACCACGGCCGCCATGGCCGCCGCCGACCCGGCCATGGGCATCCTCGCCGCCGACGTCCACACCCCCGGCCACGGCAACCTGCTCGGCCTGCTGGAGCGCGACGGCTCGCGGAACGTGCGGCCGGCCGCCGGCGACGCCGTGATCCTGCTGCGCGACATGCTGGCGGACGCCTCGCTGGCCGGCCTGCGGGTCTACTTCGCCGACCCGTGGCCCAAGCCCAAGCACCACAAGCGCCGGCTGGTCCAGCCGTCCTTCCTGGAGCTCGTGCTGCCCCGGCTCGCCCCCGGCGCCCTGGTGCACTGCGCGACCGACTGGGAGCCGTACGCGGAGCAGATGCTGGCCGTGCTGTCCGCCTCGCCGGAGCTGGAGAACCTGCACCCCGAGGGTGACGGCAGCGGCTGGCTGGAGCCCGCGGACCACCCGGACGGCAGCATCCCCGGCTACGCGCCGAGGCCGGACTGGCGCCCGGTCACCAAGTTCGAACGGGCCGGGCTGGCCAAGGGACACGTCGTCCACGACCTGCTGTTCCGCCGCCGCTGAGCCGCCGCCGGCCGTTCGAACAGGCCACCGCGCGATGACCGGTGGGCCGTTCCCCGGACGGACGGTTCGTCCCGAGTCCTCCCGACGGGCGGGTGCGGTGGCCTACCCTGTGCCGCATGGGCAGCCCGGCCGGCGGCGGGTCCCGGGCCACCGTCCAGGCCGCCGCTGACGCACCGGAGACGGTCCCGCGCACCGGCGACACCCGGACCATCCCGGGGCCCCGGAGGCGCCGGGCCCACCGCCTCGCGCCCTGGGCCGGCGCCGCGTCACCGCCGCCGGCCGGAGCCGTCGCACCGCCCCGGCGCGGCCGCTCGGTGGCAATCTCCTCCGTCACCGCCACCGCCGTACTGACCCTGGCCGGCTGCGGGGTGCTGATCCTGCACCTGGTCCAGCGGCAGACCGGCACCGTCGGGCTGCTGGTCGGCGTCGGCCTGGCGATGGTGCCGCTGCCGTTCGTGCTCGGCGCCCTGGCCTGGCTCAACCTGACCGCCCGGGTACCGCTGCGGCACACCGTGTTCTGCCTCGCCTGGGGCGCCTGCGCGGCCACCACCGTCGCCATCGTGGCCAACAACTGGACCGCCAGCTACCTGACCTCGCACCAGGGCCCGCTCGGCGAACTGCTGGGCGCCGGCATCGCCACCCCGCTGATCGAGGAGACCGCCAAGGCCACCGCCCTGCTGGTGCTGCTGCTGCCGCTCGGCCAGCGGCTGCGCTGCCACGGCCGCCGCACCGGCCGCCCCTGCGCGCCGCTGCTGCACCGGCTGCCGGCCCCCCGGCTCCCCCGGACGTACGCCCGCCGCCCGGCCGGTCCGCACGCCCGGGGCCGGCTGCGGCTGCGCCCGTACCTGCGCCCGCTGCCGTACCTGCGCCCGGCCCCGCCCTCCGGCGGCGGCCCGCACCGCCGCTCCCGGCCCCGCACCCTGGCGGCCGGGGTGGTGCTCGGCGGGATGACCGCCTGCGGCTTCGCCTTCACCGAGAACGCCCTCTACCTGGGCCGGGCGTTCACCACCGACCAGCGGCAGCGGCTGGACAGCATCGGCCTCGGCGATCCGCCCAGCCTGCGCGACTTCGACGGCACCGTGCAGACCTTCGTGCTGCGCGCCCTGCTCTCCCCCTTCGCGCACCCGCTGTTCACCGCGCTCACCGGGATCGGCCTGGCCGTCGCCCTGACCACCGGGCGGCGCTGGCTGGCCCGGCTGGCCGCGCCGACCGGGCTGCTGCTGGCGATGGCGCTGCACGGCACCTGGAACGCCGCCGCCGACCTCGGCACGGACGGCTTCCTGGCGGTGTACGGGGCACTGATGGTGCCCTGCTTCGCCGCGTTGGTCTGCTTCGCGGCCTGGGCCAGGTCCCGGGCGTCCCGGCACGCCGCCCGGCGCGGCAGGCGCTCTGCCGGGGTGGTCTGAAGAACCGATTTCCCATCTCGGCGACTTCCCCGTATTGTTGTGTTCACCGACGCGGGGTGGAGCAGCTCGGTAGCTCGCTGGGCTCATAACCCAGAGGTCGCAGGTTCAAATCCTGTCCCCGCTACTCAGTAGCAACGAAGGGCCCGGAGGATTCGTCCTCCGGGCCCTTCGCGTTCCCCGGCACGGCGAAGGAACGTTCTGCCGCGAAGCCGCAACGGACCTGGGCCCCCGTCAGCGGAGACCGCCCGAACGACGCCGCCGGGCCGCCGATAAATCCGTTGCCCTCCGGCCGGTGGGCTGCCTATCGTGGCGGCACACTGAAGGGAGGTGATCCTGAATTGAGTTCCATCAGGATGCGTGAGGTGGCTGCTCGCTAGAGCCGCCCCTGCCTGCGCGGGGTGAGGCCTGAGGCCTCCGGCAGGCGAAATCCATAGCAGTCACCCGGCCCGCAGGCCCACCGGTACATCCCCGGTGCCTCGGCGCCAGGCCAGTGCACGGGCCGGCGCGGAGGAGCAGCCTGCGGGCTGTCTGCGTTCTCCACCGCTCTCCGGTGTCTTCCGCCGCTCTTCGCCGTCACCCGCGCCCCGTCCGGGGCGCCCCCGCGTCGTACCCGGGGCGCCCCCGCGTCGTACCCGGGGCGCCCCCGGGTCGTTCCCGGGGTGGGGCCGCGGCGCTAGAGTCGGCGCGGGTTCCGGAGCGGAGCGGCGCAGGCACAGGGGGTAGGCGATGGCGAAGGCCCGGCGGCGGAGCGGCACGACGACCCTGCGGACGGCCCGGTGGGCCGCGACCGGGGTGCTGGCCGGGACGGGCCTGCTCGGGCTGCTGCTCTTCTCGCTCGGCCGGGAGCAGGCCTGGCAGGCGTTCGGCGGCGGGCTGGTGGTGGCCGGGGCCTCGACGGTGCTCGGCGGCGCGCTCGGCTTCCTGTTCGGGGTGCCCCGGGTACGCAGCGGCAGCGGCGAGCCGCAGGGCTCGTACGCCCCGAACACCAACCTGGAGCAGGTGTCCGACTGGCTGACCAAGGTGCTGCTGGGCGTCGGGCTGACCCAGCTCGGCTCGCTCGGCGAGCGGCTGCACCAGCTCGGCACCGCGCTGGCCCCCGCACTGGGCGGGGAGGACGCCGCGGTGCCGTTCGCGGCGGCACTGGTGCTGTACTTCGTGGTCTTCGGCTTCCTGGCCGGCTGGCTGGTGACCAGGCTCGCACTGCCGCAGGTGCTGACCGACGCCGACCAGGCCCTGGACCTCTTCCTCGCCGGGCAGGACCGCGACCGGCGGGGCGACAAGGTGGGTGCCGACGACCTGCGGGTCCGGGCGATGCAGCAGCTCGGGCTGCTGGGGGGCAGCGCGGAGCAGTCGGCCGCGCTCGCCGCGCAGCTGCCGCCCGCCTCCTCACCCTCGTCCGGGCCGGAGGGCGTGGTGGCCGAGGTCCGCTCGACGGCGCGGCGCTCGGCGCTGACCGCCGACCAGGTGCGGGCCCTGTACGCGGACGGCTCCGAGGGCCGCCGGATCCAGGCGCTCGCGCTGATGCAGGGCGACCCGTCGCTGGCCGACCTGCCGAGCCTGCTGGACGCGATCGAGCGTCCACGCTCCGGCTTCGAGCAGTACCACGCGCTGCTGGCCGCCCGGGGCCTGCTCTCCCGGCTGCCCGGCGCCGAGGCGCAGCGGCTGCGGGACGCGGTGGCCGGGCAGTTGGTGCTGCCGGAGGGGATCCCGTACGGGTCGGACCGCAGCTGGCTGGCGGAGAAGATACTGTCCCGGCTGGAGGCGACGGCCTTCGTCCCGACGCAGCCGGCCCGACCCGCCGAGCCTGACCACCCGGGACAGCCGGGACAGCCGGTCCCACCCGCTCAGCCCGCTCAGCCCGTCCAGTCGGCTCCGTCGGCGGGCGACCCCAGCTAGCTGCCGAACTCCTTGACGGTGAAGCGCAGTTCGGGCTGCTCCCAGGGCGTCTTGACCTGCGGCGGGCGGGTGCCCGTGCGCTCGGCGCCCACCTGGAGGTAGAAGCCCTCGGCGGGCGGGTGGGACACCACCTTGACCGAGGCGATCCCGGCGGCCCGGGCGCGCTCCAGCATGTCCGCGATCAGCTTCCGCCCGATGCCGAGCCCCTGGGCCTCGTCGGCGACGAACATGAGGTCCAGTTCGGCCGGTTCGCGGATCAGGCCGTAGAAGCCGAGCAGCCGGTCGGTGGTCGGGTCCGAGGCCAGGAACACCTCGTGCCGGGCGATGTACTCGGGGGTGACCCGGTAGCCGTCGATCATCGCCGAGTAGTGGCCGCGGTAGGCGGTGGAGGCCTGTATCAGCTCGGTGAGCCGGTCGGCGTCGGCCGCCCTGGCACGCCTGACGGTCGTCTCGTTCATGCGGGCGAGTATAGGGGCGCTGACCAGGAGAGACCATTACTTTTCGGCAGCAGACCGGCGGCGGCGGTCGGCGGCCCGCAGGACCAGGACCCGGCGGGTGCGGCCGTCCGCGGCGCGGGGGAAGCGGCGGATCTCGCTGGCGACGCGGCGCTCGCCGAGCGCGTACCGCAGCGGGTCGAGGTGGGCGCAGCGGAGGCCGTGGCCGTCGTGCAGCGGCTGGACGCGGACCTCGCCGTCCGGGGAGGTCACCCGGACGAGTTCCACCAGGGCGTCCAACTGCCTTTCGAGGCCGAATAGTTCGGGGTAGGCGAAGAGCAGGTAGCCGCTCAGGGTGAGCGCGAAGGCGCCGTCCGCGAACGGCAGTCGGGGCAGCGCGGCGGCCACGTACTGCTGCGGGTGCGCGGCCGAGTCGGCGGCGAACAGGCGGCGGGCGCGGTCCCAGCTGCGCAGGTAGCGGTCCGGCCGGCAGGAGCGCGGTGACGGGTACAGGTGCGGACGGGCGGCCATCGCGGTGGCCATCGACGCCCGGGCCGCCAGCGCGTGGGCCGCGACCTCGGGTGCGGGGAGCGCGTACGCCGGGTCGGCGGCGATCACCCGGCAGCCGAGCCGACGCGCCTCGGCGGCCAGGCCGGCCGCACCGCCCGGACAGTCCAGCACCGGGCCCGGCAGCGCGGCGAGCTGGGCCCGGGTGAGGTCGAACAGGTCGCAGTACTCGTCCAGCGGGCGGGAGGTGACCAGGATGTCCCGGCCCAGGGCGCCCGGGTCGGCGGGGGTGTGTGCGGCGGCCACCCGGCCATCCCAACACGGGCCGGCCCCACCCGCATCCGGAGCACGTCCGGGTGTGGGCGGGGCCGGGGAGGCGGGCGGGGCCGGGGAGGGCCGTGGGGTTCAGCGGCCGAGCAGGCCCTGGGCGGCGGCCCGGTTCACGTTGGTCAGGCCGCGGACCAGCTGGGCGGTGAGGATGATGAGCAGCACCCCGACCAGCGAGAGGCCGGCGATCTGCCAGGCCCCCTCGATGTAGTAGACGTGCTGGACGTTGTCGCTGTCGTAGAAGTCGAAGACCCGGTACCCGCGCCAGGAGGTGAAGGCCGGAAAGACCCAGTGGTAGAGCGGGTACAGCGCCATCGCCCAGCCGAGCAGCAGGAACACCAGCGACAGGACGAAGCTGAGGACCGCCCACGGGAACATCACCACCTGGTAGAACGCGGCCTTCCACCCGGCCGGGTCCGCCAGCCGCGCGGTGATCGCCCCCCAGGTGCCCGGGCGGGTCTGGCGCACCGGCGCCGGGGCGGGCACGTCCAGGGCCAGCATGCCGCGCACCCGGGCCCGCTCCATCCGGCCCATGCCGCGGGCGACGGTGGTCAGGAGGGCGAGGACGGGCAGGCCGAGGACGGTGACGAAGGTGCCGATCCCCATGCAGAACAGCACGATCGAGACGGAGAAGCCGATGACCGACAGCGGCAGGCCGGTGAGCGTGTAGCCGATCTCGCGGTAGTAGTGCCCGGAGAACGGCGCCCGCCAGACGGCCGGCGGCTCCTCGGTCCGGTGGGCCCGAGCGGGACGCGGGTCGTCGCCGTAACCACCGAGGACGTCCCACTCGCGGTCCTGCGTGCTTCGGCTGATGCTCATGTCCCGGCCCCGGTCCCTCGTTCTCGACTGCTGATGGCATCAGTCTGGTCGAACGGCGGGCCGGGGAGGATCCGGAGGCCTGGCGGATCGGGGGTGGGGTTAACCCCCCGGGCCTGACCCGGCAGGCCTGCCCCCAGGTCCGCGTGGACGTCCGCGTCGGACGTCCACGCCGGGCCGTCAGCCGGTCGCGCCGCTCCACTCGTCGGCGAGCAGCGAGTACAGGTACGAGTCGGACCAGGCGCCACCCTTGTAGAGGTCGTGCCGGACCCGCCCCTCCAACTGGAACCCGAGCCGGAGGAGCACCTTGGCCGAGGCGGCGTTGTCCACGTCGACCCGGGCCGCCAGCCGGTGCACGCCGAGGGCCTCGAAGGAGAGCTCGCAGAGCAGGCCGGCGATCTCGCCCGCGTAGCCGCGGCCCCAGACGTCGCGGCCCAGCACGTAGCCGAGGTGGGCGGAGCGGTGCTTGCCGAGGGTGAGGGAGGCGTGGGCGATCGGCACGGCGTCCACCGGGTCCTCGGCGTCGTCGCGCCGGGTGACGGCCAGCCGGTAGGTGTCCCGTTCCGGCGCCATCGCCTCCTCCAGGTAGAGCTCGATCTGGTCGGCGCAGGTTTCACGGTCGCGCGGCTCGAAGGGGAGGTAGCGGGTGACCTCCGGGTCGCTGAACAGCCCGTACAGCGCGTCCACGTCGCCGGCGGTGTGGTGATACTCGCGGATGGCCAGCCGGGGGCCGGTGAGTCGTACGGGGACCATGGCAGCCGACCCTACCCCCGGCCAGCGGTTACCGTTCGAGCTATGAACGACGAAGACCTGCGGCTCGCCCCGCGCACCAGGGCCTCCGACCTGCTCGCCTGGGCGGCGGAAGAGGACCGCGCCCCGGTGGCCGAAGCGCCGCTGCGCGCGGTGCTGGCCCTGCTGGAGCTGGGCGAGGGCAGGATGCACGACGGCTGGCCCGAACTGACCTCGAACGCGGTGGAGCACCTGCTGTACGAGCGGCTCTACCTGTACGTCCAACCCGAACCGGAGGCGGACCCGCTGGCGTACGGCGCCGCCGTCCGGCTGCTGACCGACCACCAGCGGGCCGCCAAGCGGCTCAACGCCAAGCGCCAGGAGCGGCTGCACGCCGAGGCCGAGTGGCAGGGCGAGGTCGCGGCCGGGCTGCTGCGCCGCGCCGACCTGGTGACCTGGCCCCGGCTGTACGCGCTGCTGCTGCACGCGTACGGGGCGGACGTCGCGGATCCGGAGGCGGTGCGGGAGTGGCTGACCGGCTTCCGGGAGCTGGCGCAGGAGGAGCGGCTGGCCGTGTTCGCCGCACTGGCGCAGACCGGCTGGCTGGACGAGGTGGACGAGCAGGGCTGGAGCCCGACCCGGGTGATCTCGGTCGGCATGGCCACCGACGGCGCGCGCCGGCTGCTGGAGCAGGGCCTGATGCGGCGCAGCTACCGCAACCTGGCCGAGCTGACCGCGCTGGGCCGGCCGATGCCGGACGAACTGGCCGGGGACTTCGGGGCGTTCGAGGAGGCGGCGGTGGAGGCCGCGCTCGACCTGTACGGGGAGTGGACGGTGCCCGGGCTGCCGCGACTGCTGGTGGAGGAGTTCCCGGACCTCGCGCCGGAGCCGGGGCAGGAGGAGATCGACGCGTACCTGGCCGGGCTGGCAGACCCGGCGCAGGAGTGACGCGGCGAAGCCCCGGCCGCGGTGCCTTCTGGTTCCGGCGGCCGGGGCTTCGCGGGTGCGTCAGGGGTTGACGCCGCGCTGCTGGAACCAGGTCTCCGGGTCGACGGGGGCGCCGCCACCGGGGCGGACCTCCACGTGCAGGTGCGCGCCGGTGACGTTGCCGGTGGCGCCGACCTTGCCGATCTGCTGGCCGGAGCCGACCTTGCCGGAGCCCTTGATGATCGAGGAGAGGTGGCAGTACCAGATCTCGGTGCCGTCGGGCAGGGTCTCGACGATCCGGTAGCCGTACGAGCCGGACCAGCCGGCCGAGGTGATGGTGCCCTGGCCGACCGCGTAGACGGGGGTCCCGGTGTCCGCGGCGAAGTCCAGGCCGGTGTGCAGGTGGGCCCAGTAGCGGGCGCTCTGGCCGTAGTGGGCGGTGAGGTGGTAGTCGCGCACCGGCAGGGTGAGGGCGGCGGCCTTGGCCCGCTCGGCCTCCTCGGCGGCCCGCTTGGCCTCGGCCTCCTTCGCGGCGGCCTTGGCCTCCGCCTCCTTCGCGGCCTGGACGCGGGCGTCCTCCTCGGCGGCGGTGCGCTGGCTGTCGGCCTGCAGCTGGATGCGGGCGGCGAGCGCGAGGCCGGGGTCGGCGGAGAGGGCGACCGGGGTCTCGTCCGGGGTCTCGATGGCGGGGGCGGCGGCCGGGGTGGCGGAGGCGAAGCCGGTGGCGCCCAGGGTGGCGGCGACGGCGGTGACGCCGAGCAGCGGGGAGGCCCCACGGACCTGACGCGGCATCCGGTGCCGGTTGGTCTCGGCCTCCGGGCCCGCGTACTCGGGGCCGTCCGGGCCGGGGTGGTCGAGGAGCCGGGTACCTGCTGCGAGGCCGGCCGGGTGTGCCGGAGTGTGCGTCGACGCCACGGAGGCGCGCTCCTTTCCTTCCTTCGCGCCTACCGGGTTAGCTGACGGGTTCGGAGCAGGAAGGTCTCCTACGGCCGGGCCGGAGCCCCGCCGATTCACCCCAAGGAACGTGGTTCCCCGGCTCCCTGACCTGCCCGGAGGCCGGTCGGCGGGATTAGGCGACGGCGCACGGTGCCGTCTGGGTACGGCGTTGACGACCGCGCTGCGTTATCAAACGTTAATCCTAGGAGGCCCTGATTCCAAGCCGTTCGCCCGGGACGACCGGAGACGGGCGGGGCACTCCGGGGCACGACGGGCGTTTTGTTCCCCTTGGACGCCCCTGCACCCCCTTGAGCACCGTTGACGCCACCTCACGTGATCGGACGTCAACGAACGGCCCTTCATCCGCGCACCCCCCGCCAGCCTCCCCCGCTCCGCAGGGCGCGAGGGCTTGACGGCTAAGGCTATTAGCCTTAGCTTTATGGCTATCGGCGGCAGCGCCGAAGCCCCGCACCGGCAACCCTCCGGAGGCCCACCATGAACGCCACCAGCGCCCCCACCACCCAGTACCTCGACGTCACCGGCGGCCGCCTCGCCTACGACGACACCCGACAGGGCGACGGCGCCCCCGTCGTGCTGCTCCCCGGAATGCTCGACACCCGCGCCGCCTACCGGCACCTCCGCCCGCTGCTGGCCGCCGCCGGCCGCCGGGTCATCACCATGGACCTGCGCGGCTTCGGGGAATCCTCGATCATCTGGGACGACTACTCCCCCGCCGCCATCGCCACCGACGTCCTCGCCCTGCTCGACCACCTCGGCATCGACCGCGCCGTCCTGGTCGGCAACTCCTACACCGGCGCGACGGTCGTCAAGGCCGCCGGCGACGCCCCCGAGCGGGTCGCCGGCATCGCCCTGATCGACGCCTTCATCGAGAACCCCCCGCCCGGCGCCCTCATGCGCGGCGCCCTCCGCGTCATGGGCTTCCTGACCGTCCACTCGCCCGCCTTCTGGGGCCTCTACCACCGCAAGCTGGCCTACCCGGGCGCCAAGCCCGCCGACTTCGACCCGTACGTGGCCGGACTCGTCGCCGCCATGCGCACCCCCGGCCGCAAGACCGCCACCCGCGGACACGTCAGCGGGGACTCCGCGCCCGTCGGCTGGACCGCGGCCGTGCGCTGCCCCTCGCTCGTCATCATGGGCAGCAAGGACCCCGACTTCCCCGAGCCGGAAGCCGTCGCCGACCGGCAGGCCATCGCGCTCAACGCGCGGAAGGTCATGATCGACGGATCCGGGCACTACCCGATGGCCGACAACCCGCAGGCCACCGCCGACGCCCTGCTGCCCTTCCTCGCCGAACTCGCCTGAGCCCCGCCCGCCCACGTCAGCCCCGCCACGCCACGTACGCCTTCCACCGACGGAGAGCCCACACCATGCCCCGAGTAGGACTCACCCCCGAGCAGGTCGTCGACCACGCCATCGCCCTCATCGACGAGCAGGGCGCCGACGCCCTCACCCTGGCCGCCGTCGCCGCCCGGGCCGGGGTCGCCACCCCGTCGCTGTACAAGCACGTCAGCGGCGGCCTCGCCGAACTGCGGCGGCTCATCGCCGTCCGGGTCACCGAGGAACTCGCCGACCGGCTCGCCGAGGCCGCCGTCGGCCGCAGCGGCGACGACGCCGTCGACACCGTCCTGCGCGCCTACCACGCGTACGCCACCGAGTACCCGCACCGCTACAACGCCCTCCCGCAGGCCCCGCAGCCGGACGACGACCTCACCCGCGCGGCCGGACGGCTCGTCGGGGTGATCATCGCCGTCCTGCGGGAGTACGGCCTCGACGGCGCGGAGGCGATCCACGCCGCCCGCACCGTCCGCTCCGTCGCCCACGGCTTCGCCTCCCTCTCCATCGGCGGCGGCTTCCAGCTCGCCGAAGACCTGGCCACCACCCAGAGCCGCCTCATCACCCTCCTCACCACCGGGCTCCGCACCTGGCCCACCCCCTGAGACGCCGGCCACCGCACCGGCCGCGGCACGACCCACCCGGTCTCCCACGACGACGGAACGGCCGGCGCACCGGGTGAGGCGTGCGCGAGAAGTCGGACCCGCCGACTTCCCGTGCGGCGGGCAGGCAGCGGGCCTGGGGGTGGTGGGGCCGGACGGGTTAGTGTGGCCGGGCTGACTGGTGGTCATGACAGGGGACCGCCGACCCCTTGGCGGAGGTCCACGTGCCCGCACCGATAGCGAGGGCGCGGCGGTGGTACCTGCGGCTGCTGGACGGGAACGCCCGGGCCGCGCGGTACGCGCTGGGGGTGCTGCTCGGGGTGACCGCGGTGCTGAGCGTGCTGCCGATCGTGCTGCCGTACAGCTGGCCGCCGTCGGCGCTGGTGCTGCCGCTGGTGGTCGGCGGGCTGCTGTTGCGGCGCGGGCAGCTGCTGGTGCTGGTGTGCGCGGCGCTGGCCGGCGGGGTGCTGGGGGCGGTGGTGCGGGATCCGCTCGGGGTGCGGATCGGGGTGACGCTGGTACTGGCCGCGACCGCGGTGACGGTGCTGGCCGCGAACCGGTTCCGGCACCGGCTGGGTCTGCGCGGGACCCAGGGCGATTCGATGCTGCTGGAGCTGGCCGAGCACACCCGGACGCTGGCCCGGCTTCCGGAGCGGCTGCTCGACTGGCACTTCGACAGTGCGCTGGCGCCGGCCGGCGACACCTCGTTCTCGGGTGACTTCCTGCTGTGCGCGCACCGCCCCGAGGAGGATCTGCTGGAGCTGCTGCTGGTGGACGTGTCGGGCAAGGGCAGCCGGGCAGCGGCCCGCTCGACGCACCTGTCGGGCGCGTTCGCGATGCTGCTGGGGCGGGTGCCGCCGGAGGCGTTCCTGCCGGCGGCCAACGACCACCTGGTGCGGATGGGCTGGGAGGACGACTTCGCGACGGCGGTGCACCTCGCGCTGCGCCCGGCGACGGGCGACTACCTGCTGTTCAACGCAGGCCATCCGGCGCCCGCGCAGTTCCGCCGGGCGGACGGCGGCGGCTGGGCGCGGTCGGGGCACGGCGGCCCGGCGCTGGGGCTGGTGTCGGGCGCGCTGTATCCGGCGGTGTCGGGGCGGCTGCGGCGGGGCGATTCGCTGCTGCTGTTCAGTGACGGCCTGGTGGAGGTGCCGGGTCGGGATCTGGACGAGGGGGTGGGTCGGCTGCTGGCGGCGGCCGAGCCCGTGGTGCGGCCGTGGCGGACGCAGCAGCAGCTCACCCGGGGTGCGGCGGAGCGGCTGGTCCGGACGGTGGCGCGGGACGCGGCGGACGACCGGACGCTGGTGCTGGTGCGCCGTCTGGGTCACCATTCACCCGCTTCAGCACCCGCTTGAGAAATAAGGTATTAAGAATTAAGTGCCCGTTCGGGCACCCAGAGGGCACCCACCCCCCGAGAGCGGAAAGGCCGGGTATCCGATGGACCTGAGCTCTCCGTGGGTTCCCCCCTCCGAGGACGAGAGCCGGACGCCGCGCAGCAGTCCCACCGCCCGCAGCCCCATGCGCTGCGTGCGCTTATTGCTCGGCTGCACCAGCGCCACCGAACTGCTCGGCACCGTCCTCGCCGAGGGGCCGGGGTGGATCACCGGCGAGGGTTCCGCGCTCTACCTGCTGGATTCCGCCGGGATGCTCCGACTGACCGCCTCGCACGGGCTGCCGGACTGGGCCCACGAGCGCTACAGCACCGTCGATCCGGCCAGTGACCTCCCCGCCGCGATGGCCCTGCGGTTACGCCGCCCCTACCTGCTCAGTCCCGAGCACACCAGCGTCGACTACCCGAACAAAAACGTCGGCATGGGCACCGGCATGGTCGCCGTGATCGCCCTGCCGATGGTCGTCGACGAGCGGCCGGTCGGCGTCCTCGCCCTCGCGCTGGCCCACCGGGGCACCGTCCCCCGCCGCGACCTGGACGTCCTGGAGACCATCGGCGAGGCCTGCGCCCACCGGCTGTCCCACCTGCTCGACCACGCGGACGCCCGGATACCCCAGGATCCGGCCGGGGCACCGCCGGACGGGGCCGGGAGCCTCCCCGCCGGGCTGGCCCACCCGATGCTGTCGCTCGCCGTCCGGGCGGCCGGGCACGGTGCCTTCGAGCGCGATCTGGTCACCGGCGAGAGCTACTGGGACGCCGCGGCGTTCCGGGTCACCGGCCAGCCCGCCACCGCCGACGGCTCCGCTCCGGAGCTGGACCGGATCGTCCACCCGGAGGACCTGCCGGACGTGCAGGCCGCGCTCGCCGAGTCGCTGACCACCGGCGGGTGGTACCGGATCGGGTACCGGGTGCTGCGCGGGGGCGGCAAGGTGGCGCGGATCGAGGAGACCGGCGAGGTGATGCTGGACGTCCACGGCCGGCCGGTCCGGGTCGCCGGGCTGCTCTCCGACCGGGACCAGGGCCGGGCCCAGGGCCAGGATCGGGACCAGCGCCGGGAACACCCCCGGGAGCAGGCCGAGGAGCAGGCCACCCCAGGCGGGGCCCGGACGGCACTGCTGCTCGCGCTCACCCGGTCGCTGTCGCGGGCGGTGACCGTCCGGGACGTCACCACCGCCGTCACCGACGTCGCCCGCCCGGCGTTCGGCGCCGCCAGCATCGTCCTGGACCTGGTGGACGAGGGTCGGCTGCTGCCCGTCTCGCACACCGTGTACGGCGGGCCGAGGCGCACCGAGCTGACCCGGCTGGCGGACCTCTCCGAGAACGTGATGCAGCACGCGCTGACCCGCTCGGCCCCGCTGTTCAGCGAGCCCGACGCGGGCCGGGGCCGGCACGGCCCGCTCACCCCGGCCTCCTGGGCGGTGCTGCCGCTGGTCGCCTCCGGGCGGCAGGTGGGCTCCTGCCTGATCACCTTCTCCGCCGAGCGGGCGTTCGGCCGGGAGGACCGCACCCTGTACTCGGCCTTCGCCGGGATCCTGGCGCAGTCCCTGGAGCGGGCCCGGCTGTACGACACCCACCACCACCGCGCCACCGAGCTGCAGCGCGCGATGCTGCCGCGCACCCTGCCCCGGCTGCCCGGGATCGCCAGCGCCGCCCGCTACCTGCCGAGCACCGAGGGCATGCAGATCGGCGGCGACTGGTACGACCTGCTGAGGCTGCCGGACGGCCGGATCGGGCTGGTGATCGGCGACGTCCAGGGCCACAACGCGGAGGCGACGGCGGTGATGGGCCAGCTGCGCAGCGGCCTGCGGGCGTACGCGACGGACGGGCACGATCCGGCCGCCACGCTGGCCCGGACCAGCCGGCTGCTGACCGAGCTGGACACCGACCTGTTCGCGACCTGCCTCTTCCTGGCCCTGGACCCGACCGACGGCGCGCTGACCGCGGCCCGGGCCGGGCATCCCGCGCCGGTGCGGATCGCGGACGCCGGGGCCGTCGAGCTCGACCTGCCGGGCGGGCCGCCGCTGGGCGTGGACCCGGGGCAGCCGTACCCGCTGACGGCTGGTCGGCTGGCGGTCGGCGAGACGCTGCTGGTGTACACCGACGGGCTGGTCGAGGACCGCGAGGAGGACTACGACGAGTCGGTGCAGCGGATGCTCGGCGGGCTGGAGCTGTGGGCCCGGCAGACCGGCCCGGCCCGGGCCGGCGCGGCGCCCGCGCTGGAGCGGCTGGCCGACCTGCTCACGCTGAACGTGACCGAGCGGCGGTCCCGGCCGGACGACGTGGCGCTGTTGCTCCTGCACCGGACGTCGCCCCTTCCGTAACACCGTGCACACGTTCCCCACACATCCCAGGACGTGACTCGGCCATCTCCCGCCCGGCCCGGCCGACGCGCCGCAGGCGCCCCACCGGGGACGAACGTCCTCGGGCCGCCCGGATCGCGGTCGAACGGCGCCGGTTTGACGCCGTATTGACTGGATATTGACGAGATCCGGTCACTTGGCGAGATCCGTTCACACCTTCGTAGGATCATCACCCTAGAATTCGCGGCGTGACGATGACTCAGTGGTGCGCAACGGCAACCGGCGTACTCGCCGCCCTCGCCCTCGTGGCCACCGCCCGGTACCGCGTCGTGTCCGTCACCCAGCGCCGCCGCGCCGACCGGCTGCGGCGCGACCTCGCCCGGCTCCAGGAGCAGCTCGGCGCCGAACTCTCCCGCCGCGGCGCCGACCTGGCCGCCGTCCAGCAGGAGCAGGAACTCACCGCCTCCACCCAGCGGGCCTTCCTCAGCGTCGCCCGCCGCATCCTCGTCATGGCCCACGACCAGCAGGCCCTGCTCGACGAGATGGAACGCACCCACGACGACCCGGCGCTGCTGGAGGGCCTGCTCAAGGCCGACCACGCCGCCGCCCAACAGGCCAGGCTGGCCCAGACCCTGGCCGTGCTGTGCGGCGCGCGGGCCGGCCGCCACTGGCCCGAGCCGGTCTCGCTGGAGGACGTCGTGCGCGGCGCCCAGTCCCGCATCCTGCCGTTCCAGCGGGTGGTGGTCCGCAGCCGGATCGAGACCGCGGTGGTCGGCGCCGCCGCCGAGGCGCTGATCCACGCCGTCGCCGAGCTGCTGGACAACGCCACCCGCTACTCCCCGCCCAGCACCCAGGTGTTCGTCACCCTGATGCCGGTGCACAACGGAGCCGTCATCGAGATCGACGACGGTGGCGTCGGCATGCCGGAACAGGCCGTCGCCAAGGCCGCCGCCGCCCTCGCCGGCGGCACCAGCCTGGAGGTCTCCCGGCTCGGCGAGGTGCCGCAACTGGGCCTCGCCGCGGTCGGCCGGCTGGCCGAGCAGTACGGCTTCCGGGTCACCCTCAGCTCGGCGCCCTCGCCGTACGGCGGCGTCCGCGTCGTCGTGATGCTGCCGAACGCCCTGCTCACCGAACCGCTGCCGCCCACCGTCCCCGGCCTCGGACCGGACGACCTGGCGTTCAGCACCGACCTCCGGCCGACCGGACACCCCGCCGGACACCCCCTGGTGGAGATCCCGCCGGCCGGCCGACCCCCCGCGGCCGCCGACACCCCGCCGCCGCTGCCCCGCCGGAGCCACCGACGCGACCGCGCCGCCCGCCCCGCCCAGCACGCCTCTCCCGCGCCGCCGCCCGCCCCGCCGTACCGCTCGGCCCGGGACGCGCAGGCGTTCATGGCGATGTTCCAGGCCGGCACCGCCAGCGGCCGATCGGCCGCCCGGGCCCAGGCCCAGCCCGACCCTTCCCTGCCCGCTTCCCCCCGACTTCCCCAGCGCTCCGGAGAGTTCCATGACCACCACCCCTGATCTCGGCTGGATGCTCGCCGACATCGTCAACGTCCCGCAGGTCCAGCACGCCGTCGTCGTCTCCAACGACGGCCTGGAGATCGGCCGCAGCGCGAACATCGCGCGCGAGGACGCCGAACGGCTCGCCGCCGCCTGCTCCGGACTCCAGTCGCTGGCCCGCGGCGTCGCGACCGGGTTCGGCGGACCGGGCAGCGCCACCCGCCAGATCATCATCGAGTACGGCGGCGGCTACCTGTTCATCGTCGCCGCCGGGGCCGGCGCGCACCTGGCCGTGGTGACCAGCGACGCCGTGGACGCCGGCCTGGTCGCCTACCAGATGCAGGTCCTGGTCGAACGGATCGGCAGCCACCTCACCAGCCCGCCGCGGGTCGACCACGCGGCGGGGGGACACCGGTGAGCGGGCCGGTCCGGCCCTACGTCATCACCGGTGGCCGCAGCCGGTCCACCCGGGCCGAGCTGGCCATCGAGAGCCTGGTCAGCGCGTTACCCGAGCCGCCGGAGCTCCCCGACCACGCCCTGCTCAACCGCGAGCACCGGCGCATCCTCGCGCTCTGCCACAGCCTGCTGTCGATCGCCGAGGTGGCGGCCCACCTGGGGCTGCCGCTCGGCGTCGTCAAGGTGCTGGTCGGCGACCTCTGGGACCTCGGCGCCGTCCAGGTCCTCCCGCCCGTCCCGCAGGCCGAACGCCTGCCCGCAACCCTTCTGGAAGAGGTGCTCGTTGGCCTCCGCCAACTCCGCTGAAGCCCCCGGGGCCACCGCCGACCTGCCCGCCGAGCCGCGGTACCTGCCGTCCTCGGTCCAGGGCGCGGTGAAGATCCTGGTCACCGGCCCGTTCGGGGTCGGCAAGACCACGCTGGTCGGCTCGCTCAGCGAGATCACTCCGCTGCGCACCGAGGAGACGATGACCGCCGCCAGCAGCGGTATCGACGACCTCACCGGGCGCGGCGACAAGACCACCACCACGGTCGCGCTCGACTTCGGCCGGATCACGCTCAACCCGCGGCTCGCGCTGTACCTGTTCGGCACGCCCGGGCAGCGGCGGTTCTGGCCGCTCTGGGACGACCTGTCGCGCGGCGCGCTCGGCGCCATCGCCATGGTCGACCTGCGCCGCCCGGACGAGAGCTTCGACGTGCTCGGCCGCCTGGAGGAGCAGCGCATCCCGTTCGCCGTGGCGGTCAACACCTTCTCGGACACGCCGAGTTACCCCGAGGAGGAGCTGCGCTCCGCCCTCGACCTGCTGCCGGAGGTACCGATCCTGCACTGCGACGCCCGCGACCGGCGGCAGTCCTACGACCTGCTGATCGACTTCGTCGACCACCTGCACCGCAGCTCGATCCTGGAGCTCCAGGGATGACCGCGCCCGAACCCGGCACCGCCTCCCCCGGCTGCCCGGTCCCGCACGGCGGCAGCATGCCCACCGGCATCCCGCTGACCCCGCTGTACGGCCACGCCGTCGCCGAGGACCCGCACGGCCTGTACGCCCGGCTGCGCCAGCGCTACGGCCCGGTCGCGCCGATCGAGCTGGAGCCCGGGGTCGAGGCCTGGCTCGTCCTCGGCTACGCCGAACTGCTCGAACTCACCCGCAACGAGGCGCTGTTCTCCAAGGACTCGCGCCGCTGGCGGGTGCCCGCCGAGGGCCGGCTGCCCCCCGACTCCCGGCTGCTGCCGATGACCTCCTGGCGGCCCACCCTGCTCAACCTGGACGGCGCCGAGCACCAGCGGCTGCGCTCCGCCGTCTCGGACACCCTCTCCCAGATCGACCACCGCCAGCTGCGCGAGACCACCGAGGCCTGCGCCAACGACCTCATCGACAGCTGGGGCCCGGACGGCACCGCCGACCTGATCGCCCAGTACGCCCGCCCGCTGCCGCTGCTGGTCTTCACCCAGCTGGTCGGCCTGCCCCGCGAGGCCGGGCCCCACCTGGTCGAGCTGATCAGCCACTTCGTGGACAGCGGCCCCAAGTCGGTGCGCGCCAACGCCGAGTTCCAGGCGATCCTGGTCGACCTGGTCCGGCGGCGCCGCACCGCCCCCAGCGCCGACCTCACCTCCTGGCTGCTCGCCCACCCGGCCGCGCTCACCGACGAGGAGGCCGTGCACCACCTGGTGGTGATGCTGGTCGCGGGCAACGAGACCAGCATCAACTGGACCGGCAACACGCTGCGGCTGCTGCTCACCGACCGCCGGTTCCGGGCCACCCTCACCGGCGGGCGGCTCACCGTCTCCGACGCGCTGGAGGAGGTGCTCTGGCGCGACCCGCCGACGCAGAACTTCCCCGGCCGCTGGGCCACCGGCGACACCGTCCTCGGCGGCCAGTACATCAGCGCCGGCGACATGCTCGTCCTCGGCCTGGCCGCGGCCAACGCCGACCCGGCCGCCCAGGGCGTCGCCTCCGCCGCCCAGGGCTCGCTCGGCGGCAACCGGGCCCACCTCGCCTGGGGCGCCGGACGGCACGTCTGCCCGGCCCAGCACCCGGCCCGGATCATCGTCGAGACCGCCGTCGAGACCCTGCTGCACCGCCTGCCCGATCTCCAACTCGCCGTGCCGTCCGGCGACCTGGGATGGCGCCCGTCCCCGTGGTCACGGGCCCTGCTCGGCCTGCCGGTGCTGTACAGCGCCTTCACCCCGCCCCGCCCGCCAGCCCCCGAGAGGCCCGCATGGACACCGCCGTCGACCCCCGACCCGAGCCCGTCAGACTCGACCCCTTCGGACGCGACCAGCACCAGGAGAACGCCCGCCTCCGGGCGGCCGGCCCCGCGGTCCTGGTGGAGCTCCCTGGCGGGGTGGTGGTCTGGGCGATAACCCACCACGACACCCTCCAGGCGCTGCTCGCCGACCACCGGGTGGGCAAGAACGCCCAGCTGTGGACGACCTTCCGGGAGGGCCGGCTGCCCCAGGGCTGGCCGCTGCTCAACTTCGTCACCGTGCCCGGCATGGTCACCGCCGACGGCGACGACCACCGACGGCTGCGCGGCCTGGTCAGCCAGGCCTTCACCCCGCGCCGAATAGCCGACCTGGCGCCCGCGATCGAGGCCCGCACCGTCTCGCTGCTCGACCGGGTCGCCGAGCTGGACGGCGCGTTCGACCTGCGCGAGCACTTCGCCTACCCGCTGCCGATGCAGGTGATCGGCGAACTGCTCGGACTGGCGCTGGACGAGCAGGACAGGCTGCACGAGCTCTCCGACACCCTGGTCTCCAGCTCGGCCACCCCGGCGGCGGCCGCCGCCGCGCAGCAGGCCCTGTACGCGCTGCTGGGCTCCGTGGTGGCGGCCAAGCGGGCCGCGCCCGGCGACGACCTCACCACCGACCTGATCGCCGCCCGCGAGGCCGGGGACCGGCTCAGCGAAGCCGAGCTGGTCGGCACCCTGCTGCTGATGCTGGTCGCCGGGCACGAGACCACGCTCAACCTGATCACCAACGCCGTCCGGGCCCTGCTCGCCCACCCCGACCAGCTGCGGCTGGTGCTCTCCGGCGAGCAGCCGTGGTCGGCGGTCATCGAGGAGACGCTGCGCTACGACTCGCCGGTCGGCCAGTTCCCGCTGCGCTACGCGACCGAGGACATCGAGGTCGGTGACGTGGTGATCCGGCGCGGCGAGGCGCTGCTCGCCTCCTACGCGGCGGCCGGCCGCGACGCCGGGCACCACCCGGACGCCGACCGCTTCGACGTCACCCGCCGGCCCAACCGGCACCTGTCGCTCGGTCACGGCCCGCACTTCTGCCTCGGTTCCGGGCTGGCCCGGCTGGAGGCCGAGACCGCGCTGCGGCACCTGTTCGAGCGGTTCCCCGGGCTGGCCCTCGCCGAGGGCGACGCGCCGGAGCCGATCGGCTCCTTCATCAGCAACAGCGTGCGAACCCTGCGGGTGACGGTCTGAGCCGTCCGGTTACCTGAAGGCGGCCCGGGTCGTTCGGCAGTGCATGAAGAAACTCGCCACCCTGGCCGCCCTCACCATGGCGGGCCTCGCGCTCGCCGCCCCGGCGGCGTCCGCCACCACCCAGACCGCGAGCTCCCCGGACGCCACCGGGGGCCTCACCGACGGTCTCAACCTCTCCCCGGCCGACCTCGCCATCCACGCCGCCGGCCGGCTGCCGGTGGTCGGCCACGCCGCCCAGGAGGTGGAGGCCGTCGGCACCAACCAGATGACCCACCCGGGGCTCAGCGGTCAGATCGGCTGACCCGGATCGGCCGACCACGCCCACCGGGCACCGCCCCGGTTGCCGCCACCCCCGTCGACGGCAGCCGGGGCTTCGCCGTACCCGGGCCCGCCCGGCGCCGTCCAGCCCGCGCCGCCGGGCCCGCTCAGCGCTGGACGGACCGCGAGAAGCCCGCTCAGAAGAGGCCGTTCAGCTCCTGGTAGGTCAGTCCGCCCTCCAGCGCGGTGTAGGTGCCGCTCGCGTACACCTCCGCGGCGGCCCGGCGCACCGCCGCGTACGCCACCTCGGCCAGCCCGGGGCCGAGGCTCACCCGGGCCACGCCCAGCTTCGCCAGCGCCGGGACGGACGGCGCGCCCGGCCCCGCCAGCACGTTCAGCGGCACCGGGACGGCCGCGGCCAGCGCGGCGATCGTCTCCCGGTCCGCGACACCGGGCACGAACACGCCGTCCGCGCCCGCCTCGACGTAGGCCCGCAGCCGGCGCACCGCGTCGTCCAGCCGGCCCTCCGGCGCGCCGATCCCGTGCAGGAACACGTCGGTGCGCGCGTTGACGAAGGCGGGCACGCCCGCCGCGTCCGCCGCCGCCCGGGCCGCCGCGATCCGCTCGGCGGCCTCGGCCGCCGGCCGGCCCTCGTCCTCCAGGTTGACGCCGACCGCGCCGGTGGCCAGCAGCGCGGCGACGGACTCGCCGACGCCGGCGGCGGTCCGCGCGAAGCCGCTCTCCAGGTCGGCGGTGACCGGCAGGTCCACCGCGCGGACCACCTGCGCCGTCCGTACAAGGACCTGTTCGAGGTCGGCGCCGCCGCCGTCCCGGCTGCCGAGCGACCAGGAGACGCTCGCACTGGCCGTCGCCACCGCCCGCGCTCCGGCGGCGGCGACCAGACGGGCGCTCGCCGCGTCCCACACGTTGGCGAGCACCAGCGGCTCGCCCGGCCGGTGCAGCTCCCGGAGCAGCCGGGCCTTCTCCTGCTGGACGTCCACCATGTCCGCCATATCCGTCATGTCCGCCATGTTCCCGGGCCTCACTTGGCGGCCGGGCTGAGCCGGGAGGCCACCCCGATCCGGTTCCAGGCGTTGATGGTGACGATCAGCGCGATCAACTGGGCCAGCTCGGTCTCGTCGAACTGGGCGGCGGCCTCGGCGTAGACCGCGTCCGGGACGTGTCCCTGGGTCAGCAGGGTGATCGACTCGGTGAGGGCCAGCGCGGCCCGCTCCCGGGCGGTGAACCAGGGGGTCTCGCGCCAGGCCGGGAGGGAGAGCAGCCGGTGGTCCTGCTCGCCGCCCTTCAGGGCGTCGGTGCTGTGCATGTCGATGCAGAAGGCGCAGCCGTTGATCATCGAGGCGTGCACCTTGACCAGCTCGGCGAGCGTGTGGTCGATGCCCTTCCGGGCAGCGCGGTCCACCGCGATCATGGCCTGGTAGAAGTCGGGGGCCAGGCTGTGCAGCGCGAGGCGCTGGGCGGGGGCCGGGACGGGCGCTTCGGTCGGCTGGTGCTCGTTCGTCGTCATGACCGCCAGCCTAGGGACCTGGTGGACCCGTTTCCTGGTGCATTCGAACCACAGAATCCTGGGCCACTTCGCGTGCGCCCGGCCGTGGGGCGAGTGTGGCACGGCGGCGGCCGAAAGGGGAGGGCCCGGGGGAACCTCCGGGCGCGGACGCGCACTCCCGGCGCGCGAACGGGAGTGCGAGGATCGACCGCGGGGGCGCCACCACGCGTGCCCCCGCCGGGCGAGGTCAGGGGGCCGCGATCGTGTGTACGGCGTTCGTCAGCATCGAACCGGGGGCGGCTGTGCCGGTGCTGCTCCTCTCCGTCCGGGACGAGTACCTCGGGCGCGACTGGCTGCCGCCGGACCACCACTGGCCGGACCGGCCGGCCCTGGTCGGCGGACTCGACCTCGCCGCCGGCGGCACCTGGCTGGCCGTCGACCCCGGGCGGCGGACCGCCGCCTGCCTACTGAACGGCTTCGGGCCGCTCGCCCCCGCCGACACCCGGCTCTCCCGTGGCGAACTGCCGCTCACCGCCGTCCGGGACGGCGGGATCGGCCACCTCGACCTCACCCCGTACGACCCGTTCCACCTCGTCCTGGTCCGGCCCGACGGCGCCCGGGTCGCCAGCTGGGGCGGCGGCCGACTGGAGGAGCGCGAACTGCCGGTCGGCCTCAGCGTGGTGCTCAACGACGGGCTGGAGGGCGCGGCCGCCAACCGGACCGCCTCCGAGCGGATCCGCGCGCTGATGGCCGCCCGCGCCGACCGCTTCCGGGCCCGCCTCGCCGCCGCGCCCCGGCCGGAGCCGACCGGCGACGGGTCCGCCGAACGGGCCTGGGGCGACTGGCTGCCGATCGTCGCGGGCGACGGCCTGCCGCTGGACGACGACGCGGCGCTGATCCAGCGGCGGGACTTCGGCGACGGGCGGATCTGGGGGTCCTCCTCGATCTCTCTGCTCGCGCTCGGGCCGGACGGGCCGCGCTACGACTTCGCCCCCGCGCCGGTGCCCGCCGGCGGCGGGGCGTGGCGACGGGTGCCGCTCGGCGGAGGCGGGTCGGCGGCGCGGTCCGGCGACTGACCGGCGTGACCGGCGGCTGACCGGCGGCGGTGGCGCCCAGACGTCCGCTCGATGAACTTCTGGCGGCGGGGCTGCCGGGCGTCTACATGCCCGTAGTAGCTTCGCGGGGCTCCCCCGGATCCAGACCCCCGAGCGAAGGTGCGCGATGTCCACCCTGACCTACCCGGAAGCGATAGGCGTCGGCCTGCTGCAGGGTGTGACGGAACTCTTCCCGGTCTCCAGCCTGGGCCACAGCATCCTGCTCCCCGCCCTGATCGGCGGGAAGATCCAGCGGGACCTCGACATGACCGCCGAGGGCTCCTCCTACCTCGCCGTCCTGGTCGGCCTGCACCTGGCCACCGCGTTCGCGCTGGTGGTGTTCTTCCGCAAGGACTGGGTCCGGGTGATCGGCGGCTTCTTCAGCTCGATCCGCCGCCGCCGGGTCGAGAGCCGGGACGAGAAGCTCGCCTGGCTGCTGATCATCTCCACCATCCCGGTCGGGGTGGCGGGCCTCGCCCTGGAGAAGGCGCTGCGCAACGCGCTCGGCAAGCCCGTCCCGGCCGCCGTCTTCCTGGCCCTCAACGGGCTGGTGCTGCTCGGTGCCGAACGGCTCAAGCGCGGCGGCACCGGCCGCCGGCGGGCCGGGCACGCCGCCCCGCCCGCCGAGGAACCGGGCCTCGACCCGGCGATCGCCTCCGACCACCGCCTCGCCCGGCTCGGCTTCGTCCAGGGCGCCTGGATCGGCGCCGCCCAGATCCTCGCGCTCTTCCCCGGTATCAGCCGCTCCGGTGTCACCATGAGCGCCGGCATCCTGCGCGGCCTGCACCACGAGGACGCCGCCCGCTTCTCCTTCCTGCTCGCGACCCCGGTCATCCTGGCCGCCTCCGTGCTGAAGGTGCCGGAGCTGTTCAAGCCGGAGAACTCCGCCGTCCTCGGCCCGGTCGTCGCCGGCAGCATCGCCGCCTTCGTCGCCGGCTACGTCTCGGTGCGCTTCCTCACCAAGTACTTCGAGACCCGCAGCCTGACGCCGTTCGCGCTCTACTGCTTCCTCGCCGGCGTCGGCAGCGCGGTCTACCTGTCGGTCTGATCCGCCACCGACTCGCGGTCGAGGATGCCGGGCCGCGCGATAATCGGGCCCGTGAGCAGCTCCTGGACCTCCTTCGGCGGCGACTTGCACCTGGACCTCACCGAGCGGCGCGCCGCCGGGGCCGGGCTGCGGGCCGCTCTGGAGGACGCGCTGCGCGAGGCCGTCCAGGACGGGCGGCTCGTGCCCGGCACCCGGCTGCCGTCCTCGCGGGCCCTCGGCGAGGACCTCGGGATCGCCCGGAACACCGTGGTCGAGGCGTACGGGCAGCTCACCGCGGAGGGCTGGCTCACCTCCCGGCAGGGCTCCGGCACCACCGTCGCCCGGCGGGCCGCGCCCGGCCGGAGCCGGCGGGTGGCCCGGCCCGCGGCGGGGCGGCGGGCCGTCCGGCACGACCTGATGGCCGGGCGGCCCGACCTCTCGCTCTTCCCCCGCACCGCCTGGCTCGCCGCCGCCCGCCGGGCCCTCGCCACCGCGCCGCACGAGGCCTTCGGCTACGGCAGCCCGTTCGGCCGGATCGAGCTGCGACGGGCGCTCACCGACTACCTGGCGCGGGTCCGCGGCGTCCGCACCGACCCCGACCACCTGCTGATCTGCACCGGTGTCTCCCAGGGCCTGGGCCTGCTCTGCGCCGCCCTGCGGGAGCGCGGGGACCGCGCCCTCGCGGTCGAGGAGTACGGGCTGCCGCCGCAGCACGCCGTCGCCCGGGCGGCGGGGCTGGCCACCGTCCCGGTGCCGCTGGACGGGGCGGGCGCCCGGGTCGAGCGGCTGGACGGCCGGTGCGGGGCCGTCCTGCTCACCCCCGCGCACCAGTTCCCCACCGGTGCGCCGCTGGCCGCCGACCGGCGGGCCGCCGCGGTGCGCTGGGCGCGCGAGCGGGACGGGTACGTCGTCGAGGACGACTACGACGGCGAGTTCCGCTACGACCGGCAGCCGGTCGGCGCGATGCAGGCGCTCGACCCGGAGCGGGTGGTGTACGCCGGGACGGCCGCCAAGAGCCTCGCGCCGGGCCTGCGGCTGGCCTGGCTGGCCCTGCCCGACGCGCTGGTCGAGCCGGTGGCCCGGTTGAAGACGCTGGCCGACACGATGTCCCCGGTGCTCGACCAGCTGACCCTCGCCGAGCTGATCACCTCCGGGACGTACGACCGGCACGTCCGCCGCTGCCGGCTGCACTACCGGCGCCGGCGGGACCGGCTGGTCGCCGCGCTCGCCGAGCACGCCCCGCGCGTGCGGGTCACCGGGATCGCCGCCGGGCTGCACGCCGTTCTCCAACTGCCGCCCGGTTCCGCGTCCGAGGCTGAGCTGCTGGCCCGGGCCGAGGCCGCCGGCCTGGCCCTCGAAGGGCTGTCCTGGCACCTCGCCGACCGGTCGGCCGCCGCCCCGGACGCCGCTCCCGCTCTGGTGATCGGCTACGCGTCCCCGCCCGAGCACGCCTTCCCGGCCGCGCTGGACGCCCTCTGCGAACTGCTGCGCGAGCGGTGAGGGCCGCGACCACCCCGGTGAACTACTTGTTGCGGTTGCCCAGTTCGAACAGCAGCATGATGAAGCCGGCGAAGGCGTGGATGCCGGCGGTGTAGATCACCAGGCGGATCCCGACCCGGCGGTTGGCCGAGATGCCGGCGTCGACGGTCAGCGGGGCGGGGGTCGGAGCGGCCGGGGCGGTGGCCGCGGCGGCCTTCTCGGGGCTGGTGGGATCGGCCATGAGGGATCTCCTCCAAGGGTTCTGACGTTGGGTCAGTGGGTTGCCGCGGGGCCGCCGAGGCAGAGTTCGCCGCCGGGGCTCTGCAGCAGGGTGTGGACGAAGAGCAGTTCGACGCCGTCCGGTGCGTCGGCGGCGATGCAGTGCGGGGTGAGCGAGTCGAAGTGGGCGGAGTCGCCGACGTCGAGGCGGTGGACGCGGTCGCCGAGGGTCAGCTTGAGCCGGCCCTGCAGGACGTACAGCCACTCCTCGCCGGGGTGGACCCGGACCACCGTGTCCTGCACGCCCGGGGGCACGTGGACGCGCAGCGCCTGCATCGCCCGGCCGGGGGCGCCGGCCCGGCGGTAGCCCCAGCCCCCGGCGCGGCCGGGTTCGATGGCGCCGCCGCGCACGACCGGGTCGGGTTCGGCCATGGTCTCGCCGAGCAGGCCGGAGACGGAGGTGCCGTAGGCGCGGGCGAGGCCGAGCAGGACGGGGAGGGAGGGCTGGCGGCGGCCGGTCTCCAGCCGGGACAGATAGGCTGGGGAGAGCCCGACCCGGGCGGAGGCCACTTCGAGGGTCAGGCGGCTGCTGAGCCGGTGTTCCCGGAGGCGGGCGGCGAGGCCGGCCACTTCCTGGTCGTCGAGCCGGTCTCCCGGGGCGGCGTCCCCGGTCGGGCTGGTGGTCATGTGACCAGTGGACACCCGCCGTGCCGCTCGGGCAAGATTTTTGCCTCAGAGGCAAGAGGCCCGGATCGGATCCCCGTTCTCGGCTAGGGCCGCGGGATGTTGCGCAGGTTGCTGCGGGCCAGGTCGATCATGCGCCCGACCCCGCCGGAGAGCACCGTCCGCCCGGCCGCCAGCGCGAAGCCCTTCAGCTGCGCCGCCGTGATGTACGGCGGGATGGACAGCGCGTTGGGGTCGGTGACCACGTCCACCAGGGCGGGGCCGGGCCGTTCCAGCGCCTCCGCCAGCACCTCCCGGACCCTCGCCGGCTCGGTGACCCGCTTGGCCGGGATGCCCGTCGCCCGCGCGATCCCCGCGTAGTCGACGTCCCCGTTGTCGATCTCGTACTCCGGGTAGCCCGAGACCAGCATCTCCAGCTTGATCATGCCGAGCGCCCCGTTGTTGAAGACGACGGTCTTCACCGGCAGCCGGTGCTTGGCCACCGTCAGCAGTTCACCGAGCAGCATGCCGATCCCGCCGTCGCCGGCCATCGCGATCACCTGCCGCCCGGGGCAGGCCAGTTGGGCGCCGATGGCGTGCGGCAGGGCGTTGGCCATCGAGCCGTGCAGGAAGGAGCCGATCACCCGGCGGCGGCCGTTCGGCTGGAGGTAGCGGGCGGCCCAGACGTTGTTCATGCCGGTGTCCACAGTGAACACCGCGTCGTCGGCGGCCACCTCGTCGAGCACCGAGGCGACGTACTCGGGGTGGATCGGCAGGTGCTTCTCGATGTCCCGGGTGTAGGCGCCGACCACGTCCTCCAGCGAGCGGCAGTGCTTGCGCAGCATCTCGTCGAGGAAGGCGCGGTCGCGCTTGGCGTCCAACAGCGGCAGGACGGCCCGCAGGGTGGCGGCGACATCGCCGTGGACGGCCAGTTCGAGCGCGGTGCGGCGGCCCAGCCGGGTGGCGTCGTGGTCGACCTGGACGGTGTGCGCCTGCGGCAGGAAGGAGTCGTACGGGAAGTCGGTGCCGAGCAGCAGCACCAGGTCGGCGGAGTGCAGCGCCTCGTGGCAGGCGCCGTAGCCGAGCAGGCCGCTCATGCCGACGTCGTACGGATTGTCGTACTGGATCCACTCCTTGCCGCGCAGGGAGTGCCCGACCGGCGCGTTCAGGGCCCGGGCCGCCTCCATCACCTCGCCGTGCGCCCCGCGCACCCCCGCGCCGCAGAACAGGGCGACCTTGCGGGCCGCGTTGAGCAGCCGGGCCAGCTCCTGCACCTGGGACCACGGCGGCGCGGCGACGGCCTGCTCGGTGAGGAAGTGGCTGGTCCCGGTGGGTCCGGCGGCGGGGAGCGCGGCGACGTCCCCGGGGAAGGCCAGCACCGAGACGCCGTGCGAGCCGAGCGCGTGCTGGATGGCGATCCGCATCAGCCGGGGCAGCTGCGCGGGGGTGGAGAGCATCTCGCACCAGGTGCTGCAGTCGGTGAACACCCGCTCGGGGTGGGTCTCCTGGAAGAAGCCGGTGCCGATCTGCCCGGACGGGATGTGCGAGGCGAGCGCCAGCACCGGCAGGCCGCTGCGCTGGGCGTCGTACAGGCCCTGGACGAGGTGGGTGTTGCCGGGCCCGCAGGAGCCTGCGCAGACCGCGAGCCGACCGCTGAGCTCGGCCTCGGCGGCCGCCGCGAAGGCGCCCGCCTCCTCGTTGCGCACGTGCACCCAGCTGATGCCGTCGGTCCGCCGGATCGCGTCCACGACCGGGTTGAGGCTGTCTCCGACCACGCCGTAGACCCGCTCGACCCCGGCCTGCCGGAGCACCTCCACCATCTGTTCGGCCACGCTCGCCACGGGTGCTCTCCAATCACCGGCCGCCGACTGCCGCAGGACACCTGCACCCTCCGACGGCCGGGCCCGCCCCGCACCCGGAGCGGGCCCGAACAGGTGAACGACCGGTCGGCGCGGCTACTCCGCCGCCAAGTGGTCCTGCTGCCCGAGCTTGCCGCTGACCAGGCCCGCCTGCGCCTGCCGCCGGGCGGGCTCGCGGCCGGGCGGCTGGCCGCACCGCTCCTGGGCCGGCGGCGCGGTGGTCGGCAGGGTGACCGGCTCCCCGGCCTTCACCTGCACCGGCTCGCCGTCGTGCCACAGGTGCAGCACCTCGCCGCGGCGCAGCGCGTACGTCGTCCCCTCGTGGGTGATCTGGACGCCCAGCAACTGCCCGCGGACCATCAGCGAGAACCCGAGCCTCATCAGCCCGCCCGGCAGCCGGGGCCGGAAGGACAGCGACTCGCTGTGGTCGCGCAGCCCCCCGAAGCCCGCCACCAGGGCGATGCAGGCACCCGCGAGCGAGGCCATGTGCAGGCCGTCGCGGGTGTTGCCGCCGAGGTCGTGCAGGTCCATCAGCGCCGCCTCGGCCGTGTAGTCGTACGCGAGGTCGAGCTGGCCGACCTCGGCGGCGATCACCGCCTGGGTGCACGCGGAGAGCGAGGAGTCGCGGACGGTGAGCCGCTCGTAGTAGGCGAAGTTGCGGACCTTCTGCTCGTCGGTGAACGCGTCGCCGCGGACCTGCATGGCGAGCACCAGGTCGGCCTGCTTGACCACCTGCTTGCGGTACAGGTCGAAGTACGGGTAGTGCAGCAGCAGCGGGTACTTCTCGGGCGGGGTGTGCTCGAAGTCCCAGACCTGGTGGTGGGTGAAGCCGTCGGCCTGCGGGTGCACGCCGAGGTCCTCGTCGTACGGGATGTACATCGCGGCCGCGGCGTCCCGCCAGGCGGCGGTCTCCTCGGTGTCGACGCCGAGTTCGGCGGCCTCGTGCGGGTGGCGGGCGGCGGCCTCGGCGGCGGCGCGCAGGTTCGTCTGCGCCATCAGGTTGGTGAACACGTTGTTGTCGGCGACGGCGCTGTACTCGTCCGGGCCGGTGACGCCTTCGATGCGGAACTTCCCCGAGACGTCGTGGTGGCCGAGCGAGCGCCACATCCGGGCGGTCTCCACCAGCAGTTCGAGCCCGTACGCGCGCTCGAACTCGGCGTCCCCGGTGGCCCGGACGTAGCGGGCGACGGCGGCGGCGATGTCGGCGCCGATGTGGAAGGCGGCGGTACCGGCCGGCCAGTACCCGGAGCACTCCTCGCCGCGGATGGTCCGCCAGGGAAACACCGCTCCGGCCAGGCCGAGTTGGGCGGCCCGTTCGCGGGCCAGCGGCAGCGTGGTGTGCCGCCAGCGCAGGGCCTGGTTGACGGCCCCGGGCAGGCAGTAGGTGAGCACCGGGAGGACGAAGGTCTCGGTGTCCCAGAAGCTGTGCCCGTCGTAGCCGGGGCCGGTCAACCCCTTGGCGGGGATGGCCCGTTCCTCGCTGCGGGCGCCGGCCTGGAGGACGTGGAAGACGGCGAACCGGACGGCCTGCTGGAGTTCGACGTCGCCTTCGATCTCGACGTCACTGGTCTCCCAGAACTCCTTGAGGTAGGCGGCCTGTTCGGCGGCCAGACCGTCCCAGCCGGTGTACCGGGCGGCGGTCAGCGCGGCCTCCACCTGGTCCCGGACGGCGGGCTGCGAGCGCGTCCCCGACCAGCCGTAGGCCATCAACTTGACCAGCCGCAGCCGCTGTCCGGGCCGGAGCACGGTGGTGACGCTGATCCGGCAGTGGTCGGCCTCGGCCTCGGCGACGGTTTCGAGCTCCTCCGGGCCCTCGATCACGTGGTCCATCCCGGCGGCGACCCGGATCGCGCTGTAGCGGGTGCGGTGCACCAGGACGGCCTTGGTGTCGCTCGCGTGGTGCACCTCGGGCTGCAGCGGCGCCTCCAGGACGGCGGAGGCCCGAGGATCGCCCTCGGGGCCGCCGGGCAGCTGCTCGTTGGCGACCAGCTCGGACTGGAGCACGATCCGCACCGGTCCGTCCACCGCCTCGACGCTGTAGTCGACCGCGGCGATCGCGCGCTGGGTGAGCGAGACCAGCCGGGAGGAGCGCACCCGGATGGTCCGGCCGGCCGGGGAGGTCCACTCGGCCTCGCGGTGCAGTATCCCCTCCCGGAAGTCCAACCAGCGCTTGTGGCGGACGAGTTCGCCGTAGCGCAGGTCGAAGGGCTCGTCGTCGACCAGCAGCCGGATGATCTTGCCGTTGGTCACGTTGATGACGCTCTGGCTGGACTCCGGGTAGCCGTAGCCGCCCTCGCCGTACGGCAGCGGGCGGAGCTCGAAGACACCGTTCAGGTAGGTGCCGGGGAGGCCGTGCGGCTCGCCCTCGTCCAGGTTGGCGCGCAGGCCGATGTGGCCGTTGGAGAGCGCGAACAGCGACTCGGCGCGGGCCATCGCGGTCAGGTCCAGGCCCTGCTCGGCGATCAGCCAGGGGTCGACGGAGAAGTTGTCCAAGCCACTCATGCGACTGCCTCACTCCGCTCACTCATGCCCGCTCCTCCAGCAGTTCGGCGAGGTCGTCGACGACCACGGTCGCGCCGTCCCGGCGCAGTTCGGCGGCCTGCCCGGTGCGGTTGACCCCGACCACGGCCCCGAAGCCGCCCGCACGGCCGGAGGCCACCCCGGCGAGCGCGTCCTCGAAGACGGCGGCGTGCGCGGGCTCGACGCCCAGTGTGCGGGCGGCGTACAGGTAGGTGTCGGGGGCGGGTTTGCCGGGCAGGCCCTCGCGCTGGGCGACGACGCCGTCCACGATCACGTCGAACAGCCCCTCGATGCCCGCCGCCCGCAGCACGTCCCGGCAGTTGGCGCTGGAGGACACCACGGCGCTGGGCAGCCCGAGCGCGCGCAACCGGTGCACGTACGCGACCGAGCCGTCGTACGGCTGGACGCCCTGCTCGCGGATCAACCGCAGGACGGTGTCGTTCTTGGCCCGGCTGATCCCGTGCACGGTACGGGTGTTGGGCGGATCGGCGTCGGTGCCCTCGGGCAGGTCGACGCCCCGGCTGCGCAGGAACGCCCGGGTGCCGTCCAGTCTCGGGCGGCCGTCCACGTAGGTGTCGTAGTCGGTGACGGCGTCGAAGGGGACGAACTGCCCGCCGGTGCGGGCGGCTTCGGCGCGCAGGAAGGAGTCGAAGGTGTCCTTCCAGGCCGCGGCGTGCACCTTGGCGGTCTGGGTGAGGACCCCGTCGAGGTCGAAGAGGAAAGCGCGGATGTCGTCCGGTAGCCCCAGCATGGGTGCAGTCTTACCCGGGAACGCGGGGAAGCCGCCCATTTCCCGGCGGCGCGTCGCGGGAAGGGCGGCTTCCGGTTGCCCGGGTGCCCGGGTGCTCGTGGGTGGCCAGGTGGGTTTGTGGGTGGCCAGGTGGGCTCGTGGGTGCCCGGCACTGTCACGGCGAGGGGTGCCCGGCGCTGTTACGGCGAGTCGGGCATCTGCGCCTCGGCGGCCTCCGCCACCGCGAACACCGCGCCCTGCGGGTCCTGGACGACCGCCATCCGGCCGGACTGCATGTCGAACGGCGGCTGGATCACCGAGCCGCCCGCCTTGACCAGGGCGTCCACGGTGGAGTCGGTGTCGTCCACCGAGAAGTAGGCCATCCAGTGCGAGGGCGTGCCCGCCCCCAGGTACCCGGGGATCGGCTGCATGCCGCCCACCGTACGGTCGCCGGCGTTGAGCGAGAAGTACCCCTCCATGCCCTGGATGGTCGCCGGGCGCAGCCCGAGCGCCGGCAGGTAGAAGCGGCCGGCCGCTTCGGTGTCGGCGGTGTTGAGCTCGTTCCAGACCAGTGCGCCGGGCTCGTTGACCACGCCCGCGCCGATGAAGTCCATCGCCTGCCAGACGCCGAACACCGCGCCGGTCGGGTCGGCGGCGACCAGCATCCGGCCGATCACGCCGACGTCCATCGCCGGGTAGAGGATCGTGCCGCCGTGCTCGGCGATGGCGGCCCCGCTCACGTCGGCGTCGTCCGAGGCCAGGTAGGTGGTCCAGGCGACGGGCGGCAGCGGCTGGCCCTCGGGCGCGGACCGCGCCATGATCCCGGCGACCGGTCGGTCGTTGAGCATGCACACGGCGTAGCCGCCGAACTCGGCCGGGCCGACCTCGCCCTGCCAGCCGAACAGGTCGCGGTAGAAGTCGAGCGCGGCCTGCTGGTCGCTCGCCATCAGGTCGATCCAGCACGGGGTGCCGGGCTTGTACGGAGCGGTGACTACGGGCATTGCTGGGCCTCCCGAAGGCAGTGGTCGTCGGGGCGGGCGGGTCCCGGCCGCCCGGTGCCGGGCTGCCGGTGCCGGCCGTCGGCGCGAACGGCGGGTACACCGCCCACCATCGGCCCGGCGCCGCGATCCCGCCACCGGACGGCGCCCTGGCGGGCGATCGGACGGGCCCGGGGCCCGTTCAGCCGCCGGCGGGCCGTTCACGCGGCGTCGTGGCGCTCATGCCGTCGCGGGGGCCGTTCACGCGGCGTCGTGCCGCTGGGCCGTGACGAAGTACGGCTGCACCTTGCCGCTCTGCACGTAGTCCTTGAGCCGGACCAGCAGTTCGGCCCAGGTGCCGGCGACCAGCGGGACGCCGTCCTCGCTGCCCGGCTGCCAGCCGCCGTGCCGGAACAGCAACCGGGTGCGGCCGGGCTCGTCGGGCTGGTCGGCGAGGTCCCAGCTGATCCAGGTGCCGGCCCAGTGCGGCGGGAAGGCCCCGGCGTTGGCCCACACCACCCGGTCCAGATCGGCCCGCTCGCGGCGCAGCCGGAACGGCTCGGGGACGCCGGGGAAGTCGAACAGCAGGACGTCGCCCTCCCGGTCCACGCCGGTGGTCCACCAGCTGGTCAGCCCGCCGTGCGTGTTGAGCGCGGCGAGGACGACGGCCCGGGGTGCGGCGATGTCGAACTGGAGGGCGATCTCGGGCATGGGGTCCGCCTTTCGGTGCGCGCCCCCCTCGTCCGTGGGCCGGGTCCGGTGTGCCCGGGTCCGGTGCGTCGGGCCCCCGTCCCTCAGGTCGCCCGTGCCGGGCGCCCCCCGGTTTCTCCGGCCACCATGGCACGACCCCCGGGCCCGCGCGCCCTGGACGGCGCCGGCCCGGGGGTCGCCCCCACGGCTCGGGTGCGGTCAGCCGCCGCTGCCGTAGGAGGTGTTCGCGCAGATGTCGTCGTCCGCCGAGCGGGCGTCGTTGGTGACGGTGGTGGGCAGCGGCGCCGGGGGCGCCGGGGTGCCGTTCGCGGCCGCGCCGCCCGTCCCGGTGGCCGGGCCGGTGGGCCCGCCGCCGTTGGCCGCGGAGAAGTCCTTGCCGACGATCAGGGTCACGCCCGCCGAGTTGCCGGCCTCGACGCTGGCGCCCGGGAACAGCGCGGCGACCTTGTCGGCGTTCGCCTTCTGCCCGGAGCCGTACTCGATCATGGTGGTCTTGTACTTGGTGCTCGCCGCCTGGCCCGCCGTGGTGGCGGCGAACTTGGCGGCCTTCAGCTGCGCGGTCGCCTTGCCGGCCAGGCCGTTCTCGGTCGTCCCGTTGTAGACCGCCACCTTGATCGACGAGTTGCCGGCGTCCGCGACCGGCGCGGCGGGCGCGCTGGGCGCGGCCGACTGCGGCGCGGCCGGTGCGCTCGGGCTGGCGGCGGCGTCCGGCTGCTGGCCGGTGGCGTTCTGCCCGTCGATGGTCTGGTCGGCCTTGAGGGTCTCCCAGAGCTTGTTGGCGTCCGGCTGGACCAGGTCGAGGTCCTTGTCCTGGGTGCGGTAACGCCAGGGCGCCGTCACGAACTTGAGGTCGTGCATGTCGATGTTCTTGAGCGACAGCCCGAAGGAGAGCAGCTTGTCCGCGGAGGCCAGCCCCGGGTCGACCACCAGCGACTTGGTCGCGGCGTCGGCCAGCGGCAGCAGGTTGGTGGGGCTCAGCCCGTCCTTCTTGACCTTGCTCGCGAGCGAGCTGAGGAAGGCCTGCTGGCGCTTCATCCGGCCGATGTCGGAGCCGTCGCCGATGCCGTGCCGCAGCCGCACGTAGTCCAGCGCCTGCTGGCCCTGCACGGTCTGCTTGCCCTGCGGCAGGACGAGGTCGCCCTTCCTGTGCAGGTTGGGGTTGACGTCGCCCTCGTAGATGGCCTTCGGCAGGCAGACGTCGACGCCGTTCACGGCCTTGGTCATCGCGGAGAAGCCGTTGAAGTCGACCACGATGGTGTGGTCGACCCGGATCCCGGTGAGCTTCTCCACCGTGTTCTGGGCGCAGGCCGGGTTGCCGCCGTCGCTGCCGCCGACCGAGAAGGCCGCGTTGAACAGGTCGCTGGACGACCCCTTGGTCCACTTGCCGTTGGGCAGTTTGCAGGGCGGGATCGGGACCTTCGCGTTGCGCGGGATCGAGATGCCCACGGCGTGCTTGTGGTCGGCGTAGACGTGCAGCAGGATCGTGGTGTCCGAGCGGGCGCCGCCGTCCGCGCTACCGCCGCCGAGGTCGGAGTTGTTGCTGCCGCGGCTGTCCGAGCCGATCAGCAGCACGTTGACCGGCTTGTTGCCGTCCGCGTCGGCCTGCGCCTCCGGCGGGCGGTCGGTTGCTATCGCGTCGCCGTCGAAGGACTTGATGTTGGCGTTCAGCTTGAAGTAGATCGCCCCGCCGGCGCCCGCGATCAGCACCAGCACGCCGGCCGCCGACCAGGCGACGATCTTCTTCACGTTCTTCTTGGGCTTGCGGCTGTTGCGCGCCGCCGCCCGGCCGCCGCCGGCCGCCGCCTCCGGCCTGCCGCCGTCCTTGCCCGCGCCCCGACCGCCGTCCTTGCCCGCGTCCTTGCCGCCGTCCTTGCCACCGCGGCCACCGCCCTTGCCCTGGGCGGCGCGCCGGGCCTCCGCCCGGCCCCCGGTACGCGGCGGAGGCACGGACCCATCGCTCCCCGTCGTGAGCGCGCCGGGTGCGTTCTCGCCCCGAGCCGGGCCCTCGCCCCACTGACCTGACATGCGCGTACCTTTCACCGACGGAAGCGACGCCCCGGACGATCTGGCGCACCGCACACAGGGAGACGGTCGGGACCGTTCCCAGGTTGCACATACGAACATCGGTACAAACCGATGAACGTGGCTTCCGATCATATTTAGGCCCGACGCGATCACCGACCTCCGGTCCACCACCAACCCCGGCCACCACGGCGCAAGCTCGCCACAGAACGCCCGAAACCAGCCGATTACGACGTGACCTACGCCACCTCTCCCCGCCCCTGCGGCACCATCAGGCACCACGCGCCGCACGTCCGCAGCCACCCAGGACGGTCCGGGGGTTTTCCTCACCCCACCCCAGGGGGATGCCCCCGTTTCTCAAGGCCCGTTCGCTAGACCAGACTCAGCACCATGACCACCGACACCGCGGGGACGCCGACCGCGAAAACCCGGCCGCAGCCGCCCGCCGGACCACCGGACACCGCCCCGCCCGGAACCGGCGGGAGCGACTTCGCCCAACTGAGCCGCCGGATCACCGCCGAGGGCCTGCTCGACCGACGCCCGGTCTACTACACCGTCCGCGCGAGCCTCGTCCTCGCCGCGTTCCTCGGCGGCTGGTGGGCCATGTTCGCCCTCGGCGACACCTGGCTCCAGCTCGGACTGGCCGCCGCCATGTCCATCGTCTTCGCCCAACTGGGATTAATGGCACATGACCTGGCGCACCGTCAGGTGTTCACCGGGCGCCGCGCCGGCGAGATCGGCGGCCGCATCGTCGCCAACCTCCTGATGGGCATGAGCTACGGCTGGTGGATGAACAAGCACACCCGCCACCACGCCAACCCCAACCACGAGGAGCGGGACCCGGACGTCTCCCCCGACCTCGTCGTCTGGTCCCAGGACCAGGCCAGGAGGGCCAGCGGAATCGCCCGCTTCATCGGCCGCCGCCAGGCGTTCCTCTTCTTCCCGCTGCTCCTGCTCGAAGGCCTCAACCTCAGCTACAACAGCTTCCGCGCGCTGCGCAGCCCGATCATGAAGCGCCCCTACCTGGAGGGCTTCCTGCTGGTCGCCCACTTCGCCGCCTACCTCGGGCTGGTCTTCGCCGCCCTCCCGGTCGGCAAGGCCTTCGCCTTCCTCGCCGTCCACCAGGCCCTGCTCGGCGTCTACTTGGGCTGCGTCTTCGCCCCCAACCACAAGGGCATGCTGATGGTGACGCCCGGCATGCGGCTCGACTTCCTCCGCCGCCAGGTCCTCACCTCCCGCAACGTCCGCGGCGGCTACTTCATCGACGCCCTGATGGGCGGCCTCAACTACCAGGTCGAGCACCACCTCTTCCCCAGCATGCCCACCCCGGCCCTGCGCCGCGCCGCCGTCCTCACCCGCGACTTCTGCGCCGAGAAGGAGATCACCTACTACGAGACCGGCCTCTTCCGCTCGTACCGCGAGATCCTCACCCACCTCCACCAGACCGGCGCCCCGATCCGCGCCGCGGCCTGATCCGCCCCACGACCCACACCGCACCGCGGCACCCCGGCTACTCGACCAGCCGGGGTGCCGCAGTGCGTTCACCGGCGGCGGACATGCAAAAGGCCAGGTCAGAGGGTGTCTGACCTGGCCTCAGTTCGGTGGGCCACCAGGGGCTCGAACCCTGAACCTACGGATTAAAAGTCCGCAGCTCTGCCAATTGAGCTAGTGGCCCGCGGCCCTCGTCCCGGTTGGGGAGGGCCACCGTGATCCTACCCGGTGGGGCGCAGGGCTCCGCCAGTGGATTGCGCGGGCGCGCCGGGGGCGGGGGGCGGAGCGTAGTGGGCGGCACGGACGCGGCGGAGCCAGGATTCGGCGGGGCGCGGGTCGGGGGCGGCGGGGAGGACGCCGGGGCGGGCGAGGCGGTCGGCGGCGTCGGCGAGCAGGGATTCGGCGACGGCGGGGCGGTCGGCGATGCGTTCGCCGAGGTCGCGGACGTGTCCGGGGTCGGTGAGGCGGACCAGGTTGTGGCCGGTCTTGTGCAGCCGGACGGCCTGTTCGACCAGCCGGACCAGATGCCGGGCGTGCTTGGCGGCCCGGCGGCGGGTGGCCGGGTCGGTCGTGTCGCGGGTCAGCAGTTTGCGGAACTGCTGCTCTGCGTAACCGAGATAGGCCTTCCGGACGCCCGATTCACTGAGGAAGCTCGAGCGGATCTCGACCAGTTCGGCACCGAGCGGAGTGCGGATCTCGTACAGGTCGTCCGGCAGCCAGACGAGCTCGGAGGCGGTCGGATTGCAGGACAGCGCCAGGCGGCACCACTTGGCGGCCTCGTGCAGGGTGACGTCGGGCCCGGTGGTGACGTGCGACTCGGCCGGGCGGTGCAGGCCGTGCAGTTCCTCGGTGGGGGCGGCGTACAGGCCGAGCCGGTCGACGTCGGAGCCGGCGTGGGCGAAGCCGTACGCGGTGGAGCCGACCACCCCGGCGAGCAGGACGGTGCCGGGGACGGCAGGTGCGGGTGCGGGTGCGTCGGACATCGCCGGTCTCCTCTCTCGACTCTCTCGACGCCTCACGACCTGGCAGTCGGCAGGGCTGCGGTGGCGGCGCCGCTACCGCATCCTCGCCGGTCCGGGCCGCGCCGGGCGAACGATTTCCGCTCCGGGGCCCGCCCCGGCCGGTCCGCCGGGTAGCGTACCGAGCATGTCGACCACCACCTCCGACGACGGCGTCCTGATCGTCACCGGCGCCGGCCGCGGCATCGGCGCCGCCACCGCCCTGCTCGCCGCCCGGCGCGGCTACCGGGTCTGCGTCAACTACCGCACGGACGAGGCCTCGGCCACCGCCGTGGTGGACGCCGTCCGGGCCGAGGGCGGCACCGCGCTCGCCGTCCGGGCCGACGTCACCCGCACCGCCGAGGTGGAGCGGCTGTTCACCACCGTGGACGCCGAACTCGGGCTGCTCACCGGCCTGGTGAACAACGCCGGCACGCTGGAGAAGCAGTGCCGGCTGGAGGACATCGACGAGGACCGGCTGAACCGGATCTGGGCCGCCAACATCACCGGCCCGTTCCTGTGCGCGGCCCAGGCCGTGCACCGGATGTCCACCCGGCACGGCGGCCGCGGCGGTGCCATCGTCAACGTGTCCTCGGCCGCCTCGCGGCTCGGCTCGCCCAACGAGTACGTCGACTACGCGGCCGCCAAGGGCGCCGTCGACTCGATGACCCGCGGCCTCGCCCTGGAGGTCGCCGCCGAGGGGATCCGGGTCAACGCCGTCCGCCCCGGCCTGATCCACACCGACATCCACGCCCTCGGCGGCGAGCCCGGCCGGGTCGACCGGGTCGCCCCCGGGCTGCCGATGCGGCGCGGCGGACGGGCGGAGGAGGTCGCCGAGGCGATCCTCTTCCTGCTCTCCCCCGCCGCCTCGTACACCACCAACGCCTTCCTGGACGTCTCCGGCGGGCGCTGAAAGGTTCCCTCCGGTTTCCTTCCGCCGGCCCGCCCCCCGCCCGTACCGTGGGGCCATGACCGATGCCTTCATCGACATCCCCGGTGTGCGCAACTTCCGTGACGCGGGCGGGATCGGCGCCCTGCGGCGGGGCGTGCTCTACCGCTCCGGCTCCTTCCACACCCTCACCGAAGAGGGCGCCCGGCGCCTCAAGGCCCTCGGCCTGCGCACCGTCCTCGACCTGCGCAGTCCGGTCGAGCTGGAGGTCTGGCCCGACCTGCGGCACGGCCTCGACCACGAGGCCCTCAACCTCCCGACCCTGCCCGCCAACCGTGAGGACATCGACCAGCCCTGGCCCGAGGACCAGGCGGCGCTCTACCCCTTCATGGCCCGGACCGCCGGCCCGTCCCTCGCCGCCGTCGTCCGCCGCCTCGCCGCCCCCGGCGCGCTGCCCGCCCTCGTGCACTGCGCCGTCGGCAAGGACCGCACCGGCCTGACCATCGCCGTCCTGCAGTCCCTGCTCGGCGCCTCGGAGGCCGACGTCACCGCCGACTTCCTGCTCTCCAACGTCGGCCTCGGCCTCGACCGGGGTCCCACCCCCTACGTCGACGAGACCGGCACCGAACGCGTCTCCCGCCCCGTCACCGCCGAACTCCTCGCCTCCGCCCTGGGCTGGATCCACACCCAGTACTCCTCCGTCCCCGCCTACCTCCGCGCCCACGGCGTCACCGACGAGGAACTGACCGCCCTGCGCGCCAACCTGTCGGCCTGACCGGCCCGGGGACGCACCTACTCCTGGCGTTCGAAGCGCCACCACTGGGCGGGCGAGTCGGTGTCCTCCCACTGGTGGACGGTGGGGTCGGGGGGTGCGGCGGCGGTGAGGGGCTTGCCGCTGATGAAGCTGGTGATGGTGTAGGTGCCGGGGGCGTCCACGTGGGCTTCGAGGAGCCATTCCTGGGCGCCGAAGGCGTTGGCGGACCACTGCTGGATGGGGACGCCGTCGTCGGTGGAGGCGCCGGTGACGTCGAGGCGCTTGCCGCTGGCGGCGTTCTCCAGGTGGCAGAGGGCGCCGCCCGGGTGGACGGCGGTGAACTGCCAGAGCTGGGCGTCGGAACCGTCGTCCGCGCCCTGGCGGACGCGGGCGCCGCTGCGCCGGCTGCCGTCGGCGACTTCGAGCAGCAGGCCGCTGTCGACGTTGCGGATCCGGTAGCGGCCGTCGGTGATCGCGGTGTCAGTCACGCTCGCAGTCTGCCACCGGGGGCCGACAGGCCTCGGAGTCGAGGACGGCGGAGCGGACGGCGGGGAAGACGGCAGGGAAGACGGCAGGGAAGACGGCAGGGAAGACGGCAGGGAAGACGGCAGGGAGGACGGCGGCCTGCTGGAGGCTGGAGGCCCGGACCGGCGCGCGGGGCGGGCGGGCTATGGTCGGAAGCCGGAACAGGAAGTCAGGACAACCTCTACGAGTGGAGTCGACGATGGCGAAGGTCCCCAACGTGCTCTCGGCCGCCGCGCCCGCCGCGCTGACCGCGGCGAGCGGCCTGGTGGGCGGTTACGGCGTCGCCCGCTGGAGCGGCCGGCGTGAACTGGGCGGCGCCGTGCTGGCGGTGGCCGGTGCCGGGGCGGCCGCGCAGTGGCACCGCAGCTCGGGCGCGGCCACCGCGGCGGCGCTGACCGGTCTGTACGTGGCGGCGTTCGGCGGTTCGCATCCGCTGGCGAAGAAGATCGGCGCCTGGCCGTCGGTCTTCGCCGTCACCGGTGTGGTCGCGGCGGCCTCGACGGCCGCGACGGCGCTGGCCGCCCGCAAGCGGTAGCAGCACCCGGCGCGAGCCGCGCGCCGGCCCGCTCACCGGCCTCGGCAGCGACACCTGGCGGCGATACCCGGCGGCGGCCTCAGCGCACCGCCGCGCCGGGCTGCGCCGCTCCACCGAACCGCGCCTCGAACGCGGCCCGGTTCGCCGAGACCGGTGAGCGGTCCCAGACCGCGAACACCACCTGTTCGAAGGCCGCCCCGTACCGGGAGAGCGCGCCCTCGAAGGCCTCGGCGACCTGGGCCGGGTCGTTGCGGAACACCCCGCAGCCCCAGGCCCCGAGCACCAGCGTGCGGACCTCGTGCCGGGCCGCCGCCGCGAGCACCCGGACGGCCCGCTCGGCGAGCACGCCCCGGACGTCCACGTCGGCCGAGCGCCGTTCCAGCTGGCCCGCGTTGGGCGCGGGCGAGGTCAGGAAGGTGACCGGGTACGGCCGCGCCAGCAGGTCCCCGCCCCGGCCGCGGATCACCGGTACGTCGGGCGAGACGATCACCCGGTGGCTGTACCGGAGGTCGGTGGAGGCGCGGTGCGCCTCGTAGTAGTCCGGCGCCTCCAGCAGGCAGGTGTAGAGCAGCGCGCTGCGGCACAGGTCCTCCTCCTGGGCGCGGGCGCCGCGCAGGTAGCCGCCGCCGGGGTTGCGCGCGGAGGCGAAGTTGAGCACCCCGACCGGGCCCGCCCCGCCCTCGACCAAGCGCCGGGCGGCCTCGATGCTGCCTTCGGCCGTCACCTCCACCGCCCCGACGGGCCCACCGGGCCCACCCGGCCCGGGCCCCGGGCCCCCGCCCCGCAGCAGCGCGTCCAGCGCCGGCGGCGCGAACGACACCGTGCCGGCCCTGGCGGCCGCCAACTGCTCCCCCACCGTGACGAGTTCGCCACCGGCCGCCCGGTAGCTCCCCCGCTCGGCGATCTCCTCGTTCACCCGGGCCACGTCGTGCAGTCTGCTGCTCATGTCCGGGACGCTACGGGACTTCCGCCGGGCCGCGCCACAGGTTATTCTCAGCCGCAGAACAACGCCTCGGGGGCGCGAGGGGTACCGGGGGAGGTACCGGGGGCATCGGGGGAACGCGACGGGCCCGCTCCAGTGCATGGAGCGGGCCCGTCGTGTGTGTTCAGGTGTTCAGCTACCGGTGGTCAACCACCGGCCGTACGGCGTCAGTTCTTCCAGCGCGGCTTGCGGTCGTCGCGGTTGAAGCCACCGGAACGGTCGCGGTCGAAGCCACCCGAGCGGGCGCCGCCACGGTCGTCACGGTCACGGCCGAAGCCACCACCGGAGGCCTGCGGACGGCCGCCGGAGCGGTGGTCGTCACGACGCGCGAACGGACGGTTGTTGCTGCCGGCGCGCTCGTCGCGGTCCCGGCCGAAGGACGGGCGGTCACCGAAGGTGCGGGCCGGGCGGTCGCCGAAGGAACGGCCGCCGCGGTCGTCGCGGTCACGGTTGAAGCCACCGGAACGGTCGCGGTCGAAGCCACCACCGGTGCGGGCCGGACGGTCACCGAAGGAACGGCCACCACGGTCGTCACGGTCACGGTTGAAACCGCCCGAGCGGGCGCCGCGGTCGTCGCGGTCACCGAAGGAACGGCCACCGCGGTCGTCACGGTCACGGTTGAAGCCACCGGAACGGG